>CAVGTH010000047.1:0-5245 GCA_963632045.1 Roseburia faecis
CATTAGAACCTGCGATTGACGAAAAATGTGCTGAAATCAGACAGAAAAAGAGAGAAAGTTTCATGACAAAAATATTTATATCGGTTGCCGCGCTGATGCTGATTGTTCCTGCAACGCTGGTGTTTTTCGGGGTCAGTGTATTTGCCGTGCTGATGCCGATTCTCTTTGTGAGAGCGGTATTTTTGGCGGCGTCGCCGATTTTGATGGGGAAAGGAGCAGAAGGCGTTGAACAGGTTTCATACAATGATTGAGAAACGAAATTTTAAAAGGATTTTTTTGGTTTATGTGATTGCGGCGGTATTATGCGCGGTTCTTTGCGCCGGTGCGGTGGGCTATGTTTATCGGGATAAAATCGCGCTTGCGCTACAATATGAGAGAACAAGCGAGGCGTTTTATAAACAGAATACGGAGGGGCAAAGGCAGAGTATCGACAAACTGGCGGCCGCGTCCGACGACATCTGCGATGTTTTGCTTTTAGACGGTCAGAACCGTATCGTGTATTCTGCAAAACAGTCGGAATTTGCGGCAGGCGGCATACTGGAACTGAAAAAAGCGGAAGGCAGCCGTTTTTTGCAGAGCGATGCACACCCCGACGCGGCGTTTCGGTTTGTCAAAAAGGATGAATGGATGTTATCGGCAGCCTTTGCGGATCGTTTTAGCGAGATTTATGAGGAGTATGACGAGGACAGCTTCTACATGGAGCGTTTTCAGAACAAGACATTGTATACCGTCAGCCTGCTCCGCCCAAAGGGCGGCGATGTCAAGGCGTATGTCATCAGCAATCCTGCGCCGGTGCCGTACGGCATGCTGACGCTGAAAATTGCGGCAAGCGTTTTGATGCTGCTTTTTATGATCTATTGGATTATCGTTGCGCTTTGGGTGTATCAAAATGCGAGACGGTCAAAGCTGTCCGCACCGGCGTGGGGCATCGTCACATTGTTTACCAACCTTGCAGGCGTGCTTGTTTACCTTGTCTATAAGTATTTAAACAGCGTATGCGTAGCCTGCGGCGCGGTGCAGGCAAGGAGCAATGTTTTTTGCACCCAGTGCGGCAGTAAAATCGGGACGACTTGCTCCGCGTGCGGTCACGGTTTAAAACCGTCGGATCATTACTGCCCAAAATGCGGACAAAAGCGAGTCTGACGGCCGTTTTAAAATAATACAATGTTACAGAAAATCAGAGGGCTGAAAAAACATACGCGTTTTTTCGGCCCTTTTTCCAACCTTTCACTCCCGTTTGCGTGTAATAGATGAAAACAAAACGCAGGAGTGATACTTATGAATAACAGTGCCGTAAAAACGGTACCGCAAATTTTAAAAGATAATATCTGCACGATGTTTAACCTGCTCAATCTTTTGATTGTCATAGCCCTTGCCATGGTGGGCGCCTGGAAGAATACGCTTTTCTTTCTGGTTATCGTAATCAATACGGCAGTCGGAATTGTTCAGGAAATCAAGGCAAAGCGCCAGATTGAGCGGCTGACCTTGCTGGCACTGCCCAAGGTGACGGTGCTGCGCGACGGAGATAAAGCCGATATTTCGCCGGAGGAAGTGCGAAAAGGCGATGTTTTGCTGCTGCAAAGCGGAGGAGTTGTGTGCTGCGACTGCAAGCTATTGTCCGGCGCGGCAGAGATCAATGAATCCATCTTAACCGGCGAATCGGAGCCGGTACAAAAGCAGCCCGGCGATACGCTTTTGGCCGGCAGCAGTGTGGTTTCCGGGAGATGCCGTGCGGAGGTGATCTGCGATCATGCGGATAGCTTTACCGCAAGGATTCCGGACGAGAGTATCAGCCGGGTTGCGGCGCGGTTCACGGTATTTGGGCGTGTGACGCCCAAACAAAAAAAGCTGCTGGTTGCTGCTTTGCAGAAAGAGGGGCATAAGGTCGCGATGACCGGGGACGGTGTGAATGATCTTTTGGCAATGCGTCAGGCGGATTGCTCCGCCGCCATGGGTGCCGGCTGCGACGCGGCCAAGCAGACGGCGCAGCTTGTACTTCTCGATTCCGACTTTTCGGTCTTAAAGGATGTCATCGCCGAGGGGCGTAGAGTCATCAATAACCTAACCAAGTCCGCCGGCGTGTTTTTTATCAAGACCATCTATTCTGTGCTTTTGTGCATACTTTGTCTGTGCTTTAACACGGATTTTCCGTTTATACCGATTCAGATTACCCTGATTGACGCGGTGATTGAGGCGTTTCCGGCATTCTTTATGTCGTTTGAAAAAAATGAGCAAAAGTGCGGAAAGAGCTTTCTCAGGACGGCGGTCAGTGCGGCGCTTCCTAATGGAATTGCGGTGTTTGTGTGTTGTGCGATCCTGCTTGTGATCCAAAAATATGCGCAGATCGACCATGCGCAAAGCGTGCTTTTAATGTACCTTTCCGTAGGGTTTATCAGTCTTGCCGGGGTTGCTAAGGCAAGACTGCCGTTTAACCTGCTCCGCGGTACGCTGCTTGTTTTGTCCGTTTTTGGATTTGTATGTGCGCTGCTTTTGTTTTCCAACTTATTGCAGCTGCCGCATCTGTCGTGGATGGGTGCAATGATGCTGCCGGCGATCACGGTATTTGGGCTTGTGCTGTCTGTTTGCATTAAGGAAACCGTTATGAAAGGGGCGGTATAGAAAAAATCTTGCGGCGTGTTTTACGCAGAGATTTAAAAAGTTTTACAGAACAGTGCCGCCTTTGTCCGGCGGCAGATAAATACGGACCGTTTTGATACCGAAAATTTGCATAAGAAAAAGCACTTCGCGCGAAGTGCTTTTTGGGTGCATAAAAAATCGGAATGGAGCGAAGTCCATAAAAAGCGCCCGAAAGGGCGCAACAGGGCTCCCACAAAGCGGCCTTTGTTTTGTGGGATAAAGGAGGAATGACGGAGCGTATGACTGATTTTTTGCATAAAAAATCGGAATGGAGCGAAGTCCATTCCGACGTTTGGCTGCCTGATCAGGATTCGAACCCGAACAAAATGAGTCAGAGTCATTTGTGCTACCCTTACACAATCAGGCAATATAAATGGTGCGAGCAGTGGGACTTGAACCCACACGCCATAAGCACACGCCCCTCAAACGTGCCTGTCTGCCGATTCCAGCATGCTCGCATGTTAGGCCACGAGAGTGGCTGTCAACTTTATCGCCGACTTATACAGTATACTCGCTGCCGCACGGTTTGTCAAGTATTTTTTTGGTATTTTTTAATTTTTTATTTTCATTTTTCAAAATAAGACAGGAATATCGCGAAAAAATGATTGCCAATTTTGGTTCTGTATGGTATGATTGGTGGTAGTGCCTAAATGATATCACAGGATAAAGGAAGGTAATGAGGATGAATTATTATTTGGCGATTGATATTGGTGCGTCCAGCGGCAGACATATGCTGGGCTGGATTGAGAATGGAACGATATGCTATGAAGAAATTTACCGTTTTGAAAATTATATTGAAAAAAAAGACGGGGTTCTGGTTTGGGATATCGGCCATCTGGTCGGGGAGGTAAAAAACGGAATCCGAAAGTGTCACGAAATCAAAAAATATCCCAAAACGATAGCCATTGATACGTGGGGCGTGGACTATGTCCTTCTTGATGAAAATAAAGAGGTGCTGATGCCGTGCATCTCTTACCGGGATGACCGTACCGCATCTGCGGTAGCGGCGGTGGAACAAATTGTTTCGGCAGAAGAACTGTACCGGCGTACGGGTATCCAAAAACAGAATTTTAACACCATTTACCAACTATACTGTGATCAAAAAAGCGGAAAACTTGCGAAGGCACATTACTTTATGATGATGCCGGCCTATCTGTCCTACTGCCTGACGGGCGTGGCCTCCAACGAATATACGGATGCAACGACAGGCGCGCTGGTGAACGCGGAAACCAAGGATTGGGATATGGAGCTGATCGGGCGTCTCGGCTACCCGGAGCGGTTGTTTTCGCCGCTGAAAATGCCGGGTGACTCGATCGGGCATTTTACCGATGCCATGAAGGAGTTTGCAGGCTTTGACGCAGAGGTTGTCCATTGTCCCAGCCACGATACGGCCAGTGCCGTTGCGGCTTGCAACATGGGCGAAAACGACCTTTACATCTCCTCCGGAACCTGGAGTCTGATCGGTATGGAGACCAAAACGCCGATTTTAAAGCCGTTGGCCGCGGCCGCCAATTTTGCCAACGAGGGCGGCATTGAATATCGGTTTCGTTTTTTGAAAAACTATATGGGAATGTGGCTTTTTCAAAACATCCGCAAAAATATTGATAAATCAAAAACCTATGACGAGATGATGAAGCTTGCCATGGCGTGTCCGGAGCACGAAAAGATTGACGTCAACGCTCCGGCGTTTGTGGCACCGGAAGATATGATCCGGGCGATTCGGGATTATGTGAAAAAGCCGGATATGCCGCTGGATGCGGTGCTCAATACGGTTTATCATTCGCTTGCCATGTCTTACCGTGACGCGGTACAGGAGATCGAAAAGATCACCGGCAAGGAGATTCGCGCGATTCATATTATCGGCGGCGGCTGCCGGGATACTTATCTCAATACGCTGACGGCGCAGTATTGCGGCAAAGAAGTGACGGCAGGGCCGGTGGAAGCAACGGCAACCGGAAACCTGATTTCGCAGATGATTGCGGCCGGCAAATGCGCCGATTTGCAGGCTGCCCGTGCACTGGTAAAAAGATAAAACCGGTTCGGAAAAATACAAAAAACATAGGATCTTGCGGCGAAACCACTTAAAATCACCGCGGATACAGTTGGGAAATCGTAAAATTTTTTCTAAAAATCCCTGTACAAACGTTTTGGCTTGTGTTATAATTTTAACAGGGATTTTTGGGGATTGGAGCGAATAGGTAACATGGAGAAAAAGGTTTCTGCGTCGGTGGTGAACCGACTGCCGCGGTACTACCGCTATTTGACGGATCTGCTGGCTGCCGGCGTGGAGAGGATTTCATCAAAAGAACTGAGTGAAAAGATGCACGTGACGGCATCGCAGATACGGCAGGATTTAAACTGTTTCGGCGGTTTCGGACAGCAGGGCTACGGCTACAATGTAAAGCTTTTGCAAAGCGAGATTGCAAAGATTTTGGGACTGGATCGCGGCTATACCGCGGTTTTGGTCGGCGCGGGAAACATGGGCCGCACCTTTGCGATCAATACAAAGTTTGAGTCAAGAGGGTTTCGGCTGATCGGCATCTTTGACATCGATCCCAAAAAAATCGGCACCACGCTGACCAAGTATACCATCATGGATTATGCCAAT
>CAVGTH010000047.1:5255-13295 GCA_963632045.1 Roseburia faecis
GCCAATATCCGTGCATTTATCGAAGAGCATCATCCGGCAATGGCGATTTTGGCAGTTCCCAAGCAGGCGATGCACCAGGTCGCACAGGAGCTGATCGATTGCGGAATCCGTGCCTTTTTAAACTTTTCTTATACCGAGCTTTCAGCAGCCGGAGAGGATATCGCAGTGGAAAATGTCCATTTAAGCGACAGTTTGATGCGGCTTTCCTATAAATTGCTGGAAAATGACCAGAAAAACAGTGAGGGATAAATCATGAGGGTATATGCGCTGGTGGGAAAATCCGGAACCGGAAAGAGCCACCACAGTATGTGGGTCGCAAAGGAAAATCAGATTGATTATATCATTGATGACGGATTGCTGATTTCCGACAATCGCATCATTGCAGGGCGCTCCGCAAAACGGGAGCCGACCAAGGTGGCGTCCGTGCGCCGCGCCGTGTTTCAGGATCCGGAGCATGTGCGTGAGGTGCGCGACGCAATCCGCAGCCATCATGTGGAATCCCTTTTAATTATCGGCACCAGTGAAAAAATGGTGCGTAAAATCGCAAACGCGCTGGAGGTTGGTGAAATCACCAGGATGATTTCCATTGAGGAGGTCACCACTCAGGAGGAGCGCCGCATCGCGGAAGAAATGCGGAACAAGCAGGGAAAGCATGTGATTCCGGTGCCGACCTTTGAGTTAAAACGTCAGTTTTCCGGCTACTTTATTGATCCGATGAACCAACTGTTTAAAAAGAAGGATCAGACAATTGTAGAAGAAAAAACCGTGATGCGTCCGGCATACAGCTATCTTGGGGAATATAAAATTTCGCCGAAGGCCATTGCCGACATCTGTACCTATGAGATGATGCGGTTTCCCAAGGTGCATAAAATTTTAAAAATCAAAAACGCTATGACGCCCGGCGGCAGACTGATGCTGGATATTGAGGTTTCGATGTACTTTCCGTGCCGCGTGTCCCAGCAAGGCGAGCAGATCGCGGAGCGTGTCAAGCAAAAGATTGAAGAATACACGGCGATTACGGTGCGCTGGGTGCACATTCATGTTAAAAATCTTCAGATGCAGCCCTGATTCGCCGCAGAATAATTTCGCAAAAAATGAAATTTATATATATTATGGCGGTAATGCAAAATGTTAGTAACAGGAAAAGAAATTTTGGATCATGCACACAAAAACGGCTATGCAGTCGGCGCATTTAATGTTGTAAACATGGAAATGCTCCAGGCCGTTGTTGCAGCCGCAGAGGAAGAAAAAGCGCCGGTGTTCGTGCAGACCACCGAGGGTGCTCTGTCCTATGCGGGAATTGAATATCTTTCAAAATTAGTTCGTTACGCAGCAGAAAGCGTTAGCGTACCGGTGGCTTTCCACTTGGATCACGGCGGCAGCTTTGAGACGGCTGTAAAGTGCGTACGCAACGGCTGGTCCTCGGTCATGATCGACGGATCGCACCTGCCGCTGGAGGGCAATATTGAAGTAACCCGCCGCGTGATCGATGTTGCACACGCTTGCGGTGTTTCGGTAGAGGCAGAACTTGGCCGTCTGGGCGGTGTGGAAGATAACATCAGCGTAGACGAAAAGGACGCAATGTATACCGATCCGGCAGAGGCAAGAAGATTTGTTGACGAGACCGGCGTGGATTCTTTAGCGATTGCAATCGGTACGGCACACGGTAAGTATAAGGGTGTTCCGAAGCTGGACTTTGACCGTCTGGATACCATCAAAAAGGATCTGAACATGCCGATCGTACTGCACGGGGCATCCGGTGTGGACGATGAAAGCATTAAAAAGGCAGTATCCTTGGGTATCAACAAGATCAACATTGATACCGAACTGCGCTGCGCTTACACCGATAAGATTCGTGAAATCTTTGCGGAGCAGCCGGAACTGTTTGACCTGAGAAAGTACATTGGCCCGGCACGGGAAAATGTAAAGGCAAAGGTAATCGAAAAGATTCGTCTGTTTGGTGCAAACGGCAAAGCGTAAATGAGACAAAAGCAGGATGCTTTTGCGCGTCCCTGCATAAAATGAATCAGAAATCAAAAAACGGCGCCGCTCCGAAACTTCGGGGCGGCGCCGTTTTTTTGATCGATTAGTGTACGACAACGGCTGCGCCGGAAATGACAAAGTATAAAATGACTAAAATACCCACAATGATGCGATAATAGCCAAAGGCCTTAAAGTCATGGTTGCGGATATAGCCCATTAAGAATTTGATGGCCGCGATGGAAACCAGGTAAGCAACCACCATGCCGCAAAGCAGCAGCGTGATCTGTTCGCCGGTAAAGCCGGCGTTGTTTTCCATAAAAAATTTTACAATTTTTAAAAGGCTTGCGCCAAACATGACCGGAATGGCGAGAAAGAAGGAGAACTCTGCGGCAACAAACCGTGAGGTGCCAAGAATCACCGCGCCCAAAATGGTGGAGCCGGAGCGCGAAGTCCCGGGGATCAGCGACAGCACCTGAAAGGCGCCGATCAGCAGCGCGGTCTTATAACTCATCGCGTCAATCGATTCGATGGACGGTTTTTTATGCCGGTTTTCAATCACGATAAACAAAATGCCGTATAGAATCAGGGCGGCGGAGACAACATAAGCATTGTAGGTATATTGGTTGATGAGATCGTCAAAAAGCAGACCGATTACCGCGGCCGGAATGCAGGCCACCAGAACTTTCAGCCACATGATCCAGGTTTCCTTGCGCTGCACATCGGTTTTCTTTGGTGAAAACGGATTCAGCTTATGAAAATACAGGGTGACAACCGCTAAAATAGAGCCAAACTGAATGACAACCAAAAAGAGGTTGATAAAATCACTGCTCTGATGCAGCGGCATGAACTGATCCACTAAAATCATGTGCCCCGTGCTGGAAATCGGCAGCCACTCGGTAATCCCTTGTACAATACCCAATACAATTGTTTTTAAAATTTCAATCAAAAACAAATTCCTCACTCCTTATTTTATCTTAATTGTTATCTTATGCATGGTTTTACGCGTCAATGTCATCAATATTATATGGCGTTGTCTGATAGACAAAATAGTTGAGCCAGTTGGAATATAAAAGGTTGGCATGGGCGCGCCAGAGGTTTTGGGGCGGATTTTTCGGATCGTCCGATGGAAAATAGTTTTTGGGTACCGGAATGGACAAGCCGCGGTCTTTGTCTCTGAAATATTCTTTGGCAAGGGTTTCGGTGTCATATTCAAAGTGGCCGCTGATAAAGAACTGCCGCTCACTTTTGGCGGTGACGATCGAAACGCCGGCGTCCTCTGATTTGGCGAGGATTTCAAGCTCCGGAACCTTTAAGATATCCGCCTCGCGGAATTCGGTATGTCTGGAGTGCGGCGCATAAAACACATCGTCAAAGCCGCGCAGCAGAATTTTATGTTTCTTTTCCTCCGGGATAAAATGGGCAAAGACGCCGAACTTTTTTTCGGGGAGCGCGTATTTGGGAATCCCGTAATGGTAGTACAGCGCGGCCTGTGCGCCCCAGCAGATGTGCAGCGTGGAGGTGACGTGACCCTTTGACCACTCCATAATCCGGCAGAGCTCTTCCCAATAGTCGACCTCTTCAAAGGCCATGGATTCCACCGGCGCGCCGGTGATAATCATGCCGTCAAACTTTTGGTCTTTATAATCGTCGAACGAGCCGTAAAAGGTTTCCAGATGACTCTTTGAGGTGTTTTTTGCGACATGGGACAAAGTGTGCATAAAATGAACGTCGATTTGCAGCGGTGTATTGCCCAGCATCCGAAGCAGCTGGGTCTCGGTTTCGATTTTGGTCGGCATCAGATTGAGGATCAAAATACGAAGCGGTCTGATATCCTGCGTGATTGCGCGCGTCTCGGTGATGACAAAGATATTTTCACGGTTTAATATCTCGATGGCAGGGAGTGCATTTTGCACCTTAATTGGCATGAAAATCACGTCCTCTTTCTGAAAAAATGATACGTTTATCATACCATAATTTTTTGGATTAGTAAAGCGATTTTTGCATATAGTAACGATATAGTAAAACGTTAGGCATAAAATTGGAAAACGATCGTAAAAAAGGAGAAAAACAATGCATCAGGAAGAAAACGGAAAGGAAACAAAAGAAAAGAAGAATCAGGAAACGGAGCAAAAGGAAGAGATCAGGGATATGTCAGCAGTCGAGGTCAAAAGCGGCCGATCCGGCCTGTTTTGTATGAGCATTATCGGCGAGATCGAGGGTCACACCATTCTGCCGCCGCAGAGCAAGACCACCAAGTATGAGCACATGATCCCGGAACTGGTGCGGATTGAAGAGGACGACCGGATCGACGGGCTTTTGCTGCTGCTGAACACCATGGGCGGCGACGTGGAGGCAGGCCTTGCCATTGCCGAGATGATTTCCGGCATGAGCAAGCCGACCGTATCGGTGGTTTTGGGCGGCGGTCACAGCATCGGCGTTCCGCTTGCCGTCTCGGCGAAGTATTCCTTTATTGTTCCGTCCGCGACCATGACCATACACCCGATTCGGATGAACGGTATGGTGATCGGCGTGCCGCAGATGTTCCATTATTTTCATAAGATACAGGAGCGTCTGACCGATTTTGTGGTGCGCAACTCCAAAATTGAGCGGGAGCGGTTTTCCGCACTGATGATGGAAACCAAAAAGATTGCCAATGACGTCGGCACCATCCTGTTCGGCGAGGAGGCGGTCGAATGCGGATTGATCGATCAGGTGGGCGGAATTGCGGACGCCATCGCCAAACTGCGGGATATGATTTCATCCAAAAAATAACTTTTGAAAAATGCAAAAAAAATAAAAATATTGCTTGACAGAAACAGAATTTGTCTGTATAATTGGGAGAGTAGAAATTTTTACCTTGACATCTTAGTGTTGACCATACTTGGAGGGAGGGTAGTAACCATGGCAGAAATCAGAGTCAAAGATAATGAGTCGCTGGACAGTGCGCTCCGTCGCTTTAAGCGTTCTTGTGCGAAAGCAGGTGTTCTATCGGAAGTCAGAAAGAGAGAACATTATGAAAAGCCCAGTGTAAAGCGGAAAAAGAAATCCGAAGCGGCAAGAAAGCGGAAATACAGATAATATACGGGCGGGGCAAACCCCGCCTTTTTCTTTTGACAGAAACGGAGGAAGATACCATGTGCAATCAGGAAAACAGGGCGCTTTTCGGCCCGGCCGGCAATGCGGAAAGCTTTTTTGCGGCCGGACACAAATCCGGTCTGGAGGCGCCGAAGTGGGTGCGCGATCACGCTCTGGACTGTTATGAATATCAGTGCGGCCACGGCGTTCGCATCTCGGACGACGCCGCCGAAATCCTTGGAGAGCGTGCGGCCAAAGAAAAGGTTTTGCTCTCGATTCATGCGCCGTACTATATCAGCCTTTCCTCCACCGAAAAGGAAAAGCGCGACCGCAGCATTTCATATATTTTAAGCACGCTGCACGCGGCACAGAAGATGGGCGCGGAGCGCATTGTGGTGCACGCTGGTTCCTGCGGCAGCATCACGCGCCGCGAGGCGCTGGAACTCGCGAAGGACACGCTTTACCGTGCGCTTGACGCGGCAGAGCGCGCCGGCTACGGCGATATTCTGATCTGTCCGGAAACCATGGGAAAGGTGAAACAACTTGGCAATATTGACGAGATCATCAAGCTGTGCAGCATGAGCGACCGATTGCTGCCGACCATTGACTTTGGACATGTCAATGCGCAGACCTTGGGCGGACTGAAGCAGAAAGAGGATTTTGCGCGGCTGCTCGATCAGCTGGAACAAAAACTTTCGCCCTATCAGGCGCACTGCTTTCACGCGCATTACAGCCGCATTGAGTATACCAACGCCGGAGAGAAGAAGCATCACACCTATGCGGAGACGGAATACGAGCCGGAGTTTGCGCCGCTGGCTGATTTGCTTGCCAAACGCGGCCTGACGCCGCGCATTATTTGCGAATCTGCCGGCACCCAGACCGAGGACGCCGTAACCATACAGAATCTGTATCAAGAAAGAATGGAGGAGCGACATGTTTGAGCAATTGGAACCGATATTTCAGTCCGTTGATGCGGTTTTGCTGACCGGCGCGGAAAATCTGCACTATTTTACGGGATTTCGGGGCGGCGAAGGGATTGCGCTTTTGGGTAAGACGGGCGGATATCTTTTCGTAGATTCCAGATATACCGTGGAGGCAAACCGGGGCGCAAGGGACGTTTCGGTGATCGAATATCAAATGAAAACCCGAAATGCACAGATAGAGGAAAAGCTGCGCGCACTTAACGTGCACACCTTGGGCTTTGAGGGAAACGTGATGACAGTGGACGTCTATACCGCGCTTTGTTCTGCCTGGCAGTCGGTCGAGTGGGTTGACTGCCAGGCGGCGCTTACGGAGATCCGCATGGTAAAAAATGAGGAAGAACTTGCGCTCCTGCGCCGTGCGGAACAGATCGGCGTTGACGCGTATCTTCGCGTTTTGCCCATGATAAAGCCGGGCGTGAGAGAGTGCGAGATTGCCGCCGAACTGGAGTATCAGATGCGAAAACTCGGTGCGGACGGCACATCGTTTGAGACAATTGTGGTATCCGGCGTCAAGTCGAGTATGCCGCACGGAAAACCGGGCGCGAAAAAGATTGAAAACGGCGACTTTGTCACGATGGATTTTGGCTGCCGGGTGGGCGGCTATTGCTCCGACATGACGCGTACGGTCGTTGTCGGCAAAGCGTCCGAAGAACAAAAAAAGGTTTACAATACGGTAAAACGGGCACAGCAGACCGGGCTTGACGCGATCCGCGCCGGCATATTGGGCGCGGAGGCGGACAAGGCGGCACGGGATGTGATCGCGGCCGCCGGATACGGCGCGTACTTTGGACACAGCTTAGGACACGGCGTGGGACTTTTGATTCACGAACTGCCCAATCTTTCGCCGGGCAGCAAGGTGCGCCTTCGCGAGGGGATGATTGTAACCTGCGAACCCGGTATTTATATTCCGGATTTCGGCGGCGTTCGGATTGAGGATATGGTGTGTGTCAGGGAGGACGGCATCGAAAATCTGACGCATCTTTCCAAGGATCTGCTGGAACTGTAAGATGCCGGCATTCAGCATTTTTTGAAAAAATGCTTGCTTTTTTTCAAAGTTTAGTATAAAATAAAAACAAGTACTTTTGAAGGAGGTTGCACCAATGATAAGTGCAGGTGATTTTAGAAACGGTCTTACGTTTGAATACGACGGTAATGTGTACCAGGTCGTAGAGTTTCAGCACGTAAAACCGGGCAAGGGCGCTGCCTTTGTAAGAACCAAGATGAAAAATGTAATGACGGGCTCAGTGGTAGAGCGAACCTTTAACCCGACAGAAAAGGTAGAGCCGGCCCGTATTGAAAGAAAGGATATGGAATATCTGTACGAGGACAGCGGTCTGTATTATTTTATGGATCAGGAAACCTACGATCAGATTCCGCTCAGCCAGGATCAGCTGGGTGACGCATTAAAGTTTGTCATGGAAAACATGACCGTAAAAATCCTTTCCTACAAAGGCAATGTGTTTGCGGTAGAACCGCCGACTTTTGTTGAGATGAAAGTTACCGAGACCGAACCCGGTGTTAAGGGTAACACGGCAACCAACGTGACAAAGCCTGCTACGGTAGAATCCGGCGCAGTGATTACGGTTCCGATGTTTGTCAATGAAGGGGATACCATCCGCATTGACACCCGTACCGGTGAATACATGGAGAGAGTATAAAATTTTTCAGAAAACGAGGTGTAAATCATGTCTGAGATTTCAAACCGCGCAGCCTATTTAAAGGGGCTTGCAGATGGATTAAAACTGGATAAGACCACGACAGAGGGTCAGCTGCTTGACGGCATTTTAAATCTTTTGGGCGATATGTCCGAGGAACTGGAAATGTTAGACAGCGAGCAGGGCTTTATTGCGGACAAGATCGACGAGATGGAGGATGTTATCGAGATGATCGGTGACGAGACCTTTGGCGATTACGATGACGACGAGGATGATATGTATACTTTGGTTTGCGATCATTGCGGCGCTGAAATCGATCTCACCGGCGATGACCTGGACGATAT
>CAVGTH010000048.1:0-8134 GCA_963632045.1 Roseburia faecis
GGTTTATCTCATAACAAAATATTCTGGAATGTAACACATCTATTGTAAACCTACACCGACAAAAGAGAGAATCAAAATAATTGCTTGACATAAAGGGTAAAATATGATATGATAACCGTTGCGTGCAATGAAAAGATCTTTCTTTTTTCTTGCCGCAAAACCTATGGCTTAGATTTCGGGGCAAAGTATCTCCGCCCATTTCCAAGCGATACGGGGATCGATTTTTATGGAGGTGAAAAACATGGATAAGGAAACCAAGCAGGAAATTATCAAAAAGTATGCCGTTCACGAAGGGGACACCGGTTCTCCGGAGGTTCAGATTGCGCTGCTCTCTTACCGCATTGACCACTTGAACGAGCACTTAAAGACCCACAAGAAGGATCACCACTCCAGACGTGGTCTGCTTAAGATGGTCGGTGTCCGCCGGAGCTTTTTAAAGTACCTGGCTAAGATTGACATCAACCGTTACCGTGCCATCGTAGAAAAACTTGGCTTAAGACACTAATGATAAGGGGCAGTCTATGTTTTAGGCTGCCCTTTACGCTATTTCACAGAAGCCTGTGTTTAGCAGTTAAAAATTTATCCTCTCGCACCCTTTGGGGAGCATAGATTTTTAAGTGCTAGGACAGGCCTCTCAAAAAAGATTTGATTCAGGAGGTATTTGCAATGACAAAGGTTTATGAAACAGAAGTTGCCGGAAGAAAACTGTCCTTGGAATTCGGCAAGGTTGCAGGTCTGGCAAACGGCTCGGTCGTTGTCCGCTACGGCGACACCGTTGTCCTGAGCGCCGCGACCGCATCGGACAAGCCCAGAGACGGGATTGACTTTTTCCCGCTCAGCATCGATTATGAAGAAAAAATGTACGCAGTCGGCAAGATTCCCGGCGGCTTTACCCGGCGTGAGGGACGGCCGTCCGAGAACGCGATTTTGACCGCCCGTGTCATTGACCGCCCGATGCGTCCGCTCTTCCCGAAGGATCTGCGCAACGACGTATCGATCGTATCCACCGTTCTCTCGGTAGAACAGGATAACGCACCGGAATTTTGCGCGATGATCGGTTCTTCGGCTGCGGTCTCCGTTTCGGACATTCCGTTTAATGGTCCGATTGCAGCGGTTTATGTCGGCCTGGTTGACGGCGAATTTGTCATCAACCCCACCGAGGCACAGCGCGAGGTCAGCCGCCTTAGTCTGACGGTTGCCGGCAGTGCGAAAAAGGTTGTTATGATCGAGGCCGGCGCAAAGGAAGTGCCGGAGGACACCATGTTTGAAGCCATCATGTTTGCCCATGATGAAATTAAAAAGCTGTGTGCCTTTATCCAAAAGATTCAGGACGAAATCGGAAAGCCGAAGTTTGAATACGAACACATGGTTGTCGATGAACAGCTCTTTACCGATATCCGCGCTTTTGCGGAGGATATGGTGAAAGAGGCCATGGACACCGACGACAAAACTGTGCGTGACGCACGCCTTTTGGTGGTTTATGACAAGGTATACGAAGCCTTTCAGGAGAAATATCCGAAGGAAGAATACCAGGCGCAGATTGACGAGGCGCTCTACAAGCTGCAAAAGACGGTTGTCAGAAACTGGCTGATGTACGATAAAAAGCGTGTGGACGGCCGCGGTATTTTAGAGCTGCGTCCGCTGTCCGCCGAAGTCGGACTTCTGCCGAGAGCACACGGCAGCGGCCTCTTCAGCCGCGGTCAGACCCAGGTTCTGACCGTAGCAACCCTGGGCCCGCTCGGTGACGCCAAGATCATTGACGGCCTTGATAATGAGGAATACCGCAGATATCTGCATCACTATAACTTCCCGTCTTACAGCGTAGGCGAAACCCGTCCGTCCCGCGGCCCCGGCCGCCGTGAGATCGGCCACGGCGCACTGGCAGAACGCGCATTGGTTCCGGTACTTCCGTCTGAAGAGGAGTTCCCCTATGCCATCCGTTTGGTGTCCGAGGTTTTGAGTTCGAACGGTTCGACCTCGCAGGCCAGCATCTGCGGCAGCACGCTGGCGCTGATGGACGCCGGTGTACCGATCAAAAAGCCGGTTGCCGGAATTTCGGTCGGTCTGATTACCGATCCGGAGGACGAGGACAACTTCCTGACCATGGTTGATATCCAGGGCGTTGAGGACTTCTTCGGCGACATGGACTTTAAGGTTGCCGGCACCAAAGACGGTATCACCGCCATTCAGATGGACTTAAAGGTAGACGGTCTGACCCCGGCCATCATTCGTACCGCACTGGAACAGACCAAAAACGCAAGATACTATATCTTAGACGAGGTTATGCTTAAGGCAATTGCCGCACCGAGAGAGGATCTCTCTCCGTACGCACCCAAGATCATCCACATGAGCATTCCGGTTGATAAGATCCGTGAAGTCATCGGCAGCGGCGGCAAGGTAATCCAGGGCATTATCGCAGAGACCGGCGCTAAGATTGACATTGAGGATGACGGCAGAGTCTTTATCGCAGCCGTGGATACCGAGATGGGCGAAAAGGCACAAAAGATGATCGAAATGATCGTCAAAGAGCCGGAAGTCGGCGAAATCTATGAAGGTCCCGTGGTTCGGATTATGGACTTTGGCGCATTTGTAGAACTGCTGCCCGGCAAAGACGGTTTGATTCACATTTCCAAGCTGGCAAGAGGCAGAGTGGAAAAGGTAACCGATGTCGTAAAAGAGGGTGACATCGTCAAGGTAGAAGTCATCGAAATTGACGATAAAGGCCGTATCAATCTGCGGAGACTCGAACAGTAAGGCACAACCGAAGGCGCGGCACAGTCCGCGCCTTTGAACATGTCAATAAACCCTATTTTGCGAAAAATTTCATTTTGATTTCATCGCCGTCCCCTGTTCCGCCATGCCTACCACGGCGGCGCGGCAATGAAATTTTTCGCCGATTTCACGCCGTTTTCGGCAAGATATTGCGACATTGCCGAACGGGGCGATGATTGCCGGTGGCAATCGTCCATCGCTGACCGAGGCGAGAGCCGAGACCGGCGACGGATTTATGGGCGAAGGGCTATCAATTCAAGGCAATATCTTGCTGAAAACAGACTTTTTCGATAGTCTGAAGGCTGCGCAAAATTGCGCGGCCTTTTTTGTTCACAATAATTTTACATCTCGGCATAGGATTTATTTTGACATTGGGCGAAAATCATGCTATATTAAATAGATAAGAACAAGGCTTGAAGGAGTGAATCAGATGGAAAGCAACATACAGACCGATCCGGCAGCGGCACAGGCGCAGGAGACGCGTGACTGCCCGGCCATTGCCATTGAAAATTTAAGCAAGTTTTACGGCGCGAACCAGGCGCTCTGCGGCATTAGCTTTTCCGTGCAAAAGGGCGAAATCATGGGATTTTTGGGCCCGAACGGTGCCGGAAAATCCACCGCGATGAACATTTTAACCGGCTATCTGGCGCCCGGCGGCGGCAGCGTCAAGATTGACGGCATCGACATTGCCGAGGATCCCGACAGTGCACGGAAGAAAATCGGCTATCTGCCGGAGATTCCGCCGCTTTATACGGACATGACCGTCATGGAATATCTCAGCTTTGTCTATGATCTGAAAAACGTAAAAAAGGACGACAAGGGTGCACATCTTCGAAAGGTGATGGAAAAAGTCCGGATCAGCGACGTAAAAGGCCGGCTGATCCGCAACCTCTCCAAGGGCTATCGGCAGCGCGTCGGACTGGCACAGGCTCTGATCGGCGACCCGGAGGTTTTGGTGCTGGACGAGCCGACCGTTGGTCTTGATCCGCGGCAGATTCTTGAAATCCGCGAGGTTATCAGCGAGCTGGGAAAGAACCGCACCGTTATTTTGAGTACCCACATCTTACAGGAGGTCAGCGCGGTCTGTGACAGTTACACCATCATCAACCACGGCCGCATTGTCTCAGCCGGGCGCATGTCGGATTTAAACCGCGGAGACGACGGCGCGCGCTATCTGCTGCGCGTGAGGGGTGACGGCACGGCGGCCTGCAATCTTTTATGCGAAATTGACGGCGTAGAGGCGGCCGACATTCAGTCCTGCGACGAAGAAAACGCTGCGGACATCCTGGTGACGGTACGCCGGGGCAGCGACCTCAGAGAGGCTATCTTCCGCCGCTTTGCCGCAGCCGATTGCCCGATTCTGGCGTTTTCGGCCGCGCGGACATCACTGGAAGAAACATTTATGCACATCATCAGCGCCGAGCCGGCCGCTGCACAAAAAACCGATGATACACCGCCGCAGACGGACGACGCGGCACAAAAAGGAGGCGAAAGCGCATGAAAGCAGTTTTTATCAAAGAATGGAAGTCCTATTTTAAGTCTCCGATCGGCTACATATTTTCCGGCATCTTTCTGGCGCTGTGCGCGATCTTCTTTGTATCCGGCACGCTGGCTTATCAGACCGCCGATCTGAAATCGATGTTTGCAAACATCAATGTGATCTACCTGTTTTTGGTATCCATCCTGACCATGGGACTTTTGTCCTTGGAGCGCAGCCGCCGCACCGACCAGCTTTTGCTGACGGCGCCGGTCAGCGTGACACAGATTGTACTGGGTAAATATCTGGCGGCGATGGCCGTCTTTGGCATCACCCTGGCCGTCTCTCTGATCTTTCCGGTGATCCTCTGCATCTTCGGCAGTCCGAGCATCACCGAAATGGTCGGCTCTTACATCGGCTTTATTCTGCTTTGGGGCGCGTTTATCTCCATCGGTCTTTTCATCTCCGCACTGACAGAGAGCCAGATGATCGCAGCGATCGTCACCTTCGGCGTTTTGCTGCTGGTCTTTTATATGGATTGGATTGCGGCCAACATTTCAAACGCCGCCATCCAAAAGGTTGTCACCTGGTTCTCGCTGATGAGCCGCTATGAGGAATTCCAGAACGGCATCTTAAACACGGTAAACATCGTCTATTATCTCAGCTTTATCGGCGTATTTTTGTTTCTCACCGTGCAGGCGGTTCGGCGGCGGCAATACGGCGATACCCGGTTTAAAATTCACAGCGCGGCCATGACTGCGGCGGTGCTTGCCGGCGCTGTTTTGCTGAACGGCATTGTTACAACACTGGACGGCAAGCTGCCCTTAAAATTTGACATGACCCAGGACAAGGTTTACGAATTTTCGGCACAGACCAAAGAGGTCATGACAGAACTCAGTGAACCGATTGACGTTTATGCGCTCTATCCCGACAGTATGAGCGGCGAACTGGTCTCTGCCATTAAGGAGTACCTGTCGCAATACCAAAGCATGAACAGTCTGCTAAAGGTCACCTATATTGATCCGTACGAGGATCCGGCCTTTGCGAGAAAATACGGCGACGATGCCGGCGTCGGCACCGTTGTGGTACAAAAAGGAGAACGGTTTAAGACCATTCCGCTCAGCCAGCTTTATCGGCAGAGCCAGTCCGGCACCGTCTCCATTGATATGGAAAAACAAATGACCGCCGCGATCCGCTATGTCGCAGGAAACGGCACTGCGGTGAAAGCATATCTGACCGAGGGACACGGCGAATACCAGAGCCAGGAACTGAAAAAGGCGCTGGAGAGCGAGGGCTATGCCGTTGAAACCATCAATCTTGCAACCAGTGAAATTCCGGAGGACGCAAGCATTCTCATTTCCATGGCGCCGTCTGCGGACGTTACCGCCGAGGAACGCGACGTCATCGACGCCTATCTGCTAAAGGGCGGCAGAGCGGCCTGGATCTTTACGGCCGGAACCCCTGCCATGGAGCGCCTTTACGGTTATCTTGCGGAATGGGGCATCACGCCGAACAGTGACTTTGCCTATGAGGGCGACAGCAGCAAGGCAATGCGCAGCAATATGGGCGTGCCGGTTCCGTCACCGGCGCTGCAAAAGCACACCATCACCGAAAAACTGCAGCAAAGCGATATTCCCTTTGCCGCACCGGTTTCCTGCTCCTTTACCTTAAACGAGAACAATCTGCAGCACACCTATGTGACCTCGCTGCTCGAAACCTCAAAAAATTCCTGGGGTATCACCGACCTGCAGCGCAGCAGTACCCAAAAGGCAGAGGGTGACATCAGCGGCCCGCTCTCTTTATCCGCAATCTCGGAAAAGAGCGACGGCACGGGCGGCGCCGTCCTGGTCATCGGCTCTTTGCAGGCCGTAGAGACAGACGGCATTTTGGAAGAATCCAGCTACTGTAACGGCGACTTTGTATTAAACGCCTTCTCTTACATGACGCAAAAGGGCGATTCTTTAAACATCCGCGCAAAGATCATCAGCGCCGAGCGTCTGACTATGACCGAAATGCAGGTAAAGGTCATCTCCATCGCACTGCAATACGTACTGCCGATTTTGATTTTAACTGCCGGCCTTTTGGTATGGCTGCGAAGGAGGTATCTGTAATGCCGAAACGGCGCAAACAAATCCGCAACCTGATTCTTGCAGCGCTTGTCCTTCTTCTGCTCGGCGGCGGCTATCTGCTGGCCGTCCGCTGGGAGCCGAAAGCGGACGACAGCGAGGGCACGCCGACTGCCGCGGCAAATGTGATTTCTCTGTTTCAGGCGGAATCCGATGAAGTCCGTGCGGTCTCCATCCAAAACCCAAACCAGACGTACACGCTTTATCAGGATGATGACGGCAATCTTTCGATTCCCGAACTATCCGATATTCCGTTTCAGCAAATGAGCCTAAAGAGCGCGTTTTCCGGCTTTCTGACAGTGACCGCCGAACGCAAAATCACCGACGATCTGAGCCGCGCGGCAGAATTTGGGCTTGACAGAGGCGACGCCTCCTTTACCATTCAAAAAAAGGACGGCACAAAGGTACGTTTTTTGGTGGGCGACAATCTGCCGGGCGAGAGCATCTATTACATGATGCAAGACGGCGGTGACGGGATCTATACCCTTTCCTCCTATAAGGCGGACGCACTGCTGCAATCGACCAACAATTTCCGAAACAAAAATCTGTTTTCGGTTTCCACGGACAGCATCACCGCCTTCTCGGTTGCATGCGGCGGCGAAACGCTGCTTAAGGCAAGGCTTGCAGCCGAGGGCGAAAAGCCGCTTAACGCCTACCAATGCGTCTGGGTGGCTGAGACCCCCTGTGCCGGTGAGGGCGCTTCGGAGGATCGGATCGGCACGCTGCTGAAAAACTTTGCATCCGTGGCTGTCTCCGACTTTGCGGACGATCACCCCGGCGACCTTAACCGCTACGGTCTGGGAAATGACGCCTATGTTCTTACCATTGAGACCGCCGCCGACACTTACACGCTGCGCATCGGTGCGGCATGCGAAAACGGCGTTTACTTCCAGTGCGGCAGCGAGCCGTTCGTTTATATCGGCGACAGTACCTACCTCGATGCGTTCTCCGGCTTTGACCCGATGCAGTATATCCAAAAATTTGTCCGCATCGCGCCGATCGATGAGGTTTCCTCGGTAGAGATTCAAAAGGATGGACGCACAATGACGCTGACCATCGGCGACGGCGATGAGGAAGAAAACGAGGACAAGTACCAAATCAACGGCAAGACCACCAAGGCGGACAACTTTAAAAAGATTTATCAGCAGGTCATCGGCATTCTGTTTGTCAATTCCGCCGCCCACTCTGAGGCCGCCGATCCGTTTATGAAGATTACCTATCATTTTAAAGACGGCAGCACCGATACCAGCCGCTACTTTGCCTATGACGAGCGGTACTATCTTGCGGAGCGGAGCGACGGAAAATGCTTTACCGTCTTAAAATCAACGCTGAACGATTTGTTCTCGACGCTGGACGCCGCAAACTGATACATCGACAAAAGCCAAATTTTAACGCCCCTTTAAAGGGGCAGAAAAGCGCACTATGCGCGAAAAACCCGACCTCCGAACGCTAGAACTGCGGGAGGTCGGTTTTTTCATGAATGCGTCTCGCTTGACAAACGATGGGAAATACGATACAATGGAAAAAAATTATCATCAAAAAATATGAATATAATGGGGGAACAATCTTGTCAGATGGCACTCTGTGGCTGATGCTGCTTTTGCAGGCGGTGCTGATCGCACTGAATGCGGTTTTCGCCTCGGCGGAAATAGCGGTTATCAGCATGAACGAATCAAAACTTGAAAAATTGGCACAGGAGGGGAATCCGCAAGCCCGCCGGCTGCACAAACTGATTCAGGACCCGGCGCGGTTTCTTGCA
>CAVGTH010000048.1:8144-13269 GCA_963632045.1 Roseburia faecis
GTCACGCTGGTCTTTGGCGAACTGGTACCAAAACGCGTTGCCATGCGCAAGCCGGAAGAACTGGCGCTGCGCATCTCGCCCATGGTTCACTTGATTTCCGCCGTGTTCGCACCGGCGGTCTGGGTTCTGACCCATTCCACCAATCTGGTGCTTCGCCTGTGCGGCATTGACCCCAATATGGAAGAAAGCGACGTCTCGGAGGAAGAAATCCGCATGATGGTTGACATCGGCTCGGAGAGCGGTGTGATCGATGACGACGAAAAAGAGATGATTCATAATATCTTTGAACTGGACGATAAGCCGGCTGAGGATATTATGACGCACCGGACAGAGTCCTGTATTCTTTGGATTGAGGACTCCATCGAGCAGTGGCGTGCATATATTGACGAAACCGGTCATACGCGCTATCCGGTCTGCGGTGACGACATTGACGATGTCATCGGTATCGTCAACAGCCGCGATTTTTATCGGTTTTTGCTCGGCGGCGGTCAGAAGAGCACCCTGCGCAATATTATCCGGGAGCCGTATTTTGTTCCGGACAGCATGAAGGCGGATGAACTATTCTCCAGAATGCAGCAGAAAAACACCCATATGGTCGTCGTGATGGACGAATACGGCGGTTTTCAGGGGGTTGTTACACAGAAGGATCTTTTAGAGGAAATTGTCGGCGAGTTATACAGCGAGGACGAAGAGCCGGAACAGGAACGTGACGTGGTAAAACTAAACGATAACACCTGGAAAATCCGCGGCAGCGCGGAGATTGAGGACGTGGAAGAGGCGCTTGGCGTTACCTTCCCGGAGGGGGACTACAATACCTTTGCCGGTCTGGTACTGGACGCCATTGAAACCCTGCCGGAGGACGGCGAAACCGTGCGCACCAAAATCGGCCGCCTGGAGATTCATGTCACCAAAATTGCCGAACACCGTATCGAAGAGGCCATCGTTACGCGCACGGAAGAGAATCCAAAAGAAGACTAAAAAACGGAATTGACTTAAATAGCATACATCATTTAAGCATTTTGCCCTCTTGCACGGAAACGCTGCAAGAGGGCGAAATGCTTATTTTTTGAGAGAAACCGACGAAACAGATGTTGCGCTGTCATCCGGTATTGCCTCGGCTCTTGCAACGACAAACGCACTGACCTTTGACGCCGCTTTTAAGCATTCACTGATCGCAAATCCGCAAAGATACTGATACAAAAAGGCCGCCGAAAAACTGTCTCCGGCACCAACCGTTGATACAACCGTCACTTTTTCTGCATCACAGAAAAACGGAACATCCCTTTTGCAGTCATATGCAAAGGAACCTTTTTCGCCAAGCGTGATGATTACCGTCTTGATATTCTTAAAATTTTTGCCCATTGCTTTTGCGGCGTTTACAAAATCATACTCCGCATCAAAGAGCAGCCCTGTCACAACCGGCAGCTCCTCTTCACTGATTTTTATAACAGTCGCATTTTGAAAGGCGAGTTTTACCGCCTCTTTTGATACGAACGGTTTTCTGATATTGATATCCACAAATATTTCTTTAAAAGCACTCTCTTTTATGATCTCTGATACGGTTTTACGGTTTATTGCACTTCTCAATGCCAATGTGCCAAAATAAAACGCATCAAAATTCCTGTTTGAGAAATCAGGTTTTGTTATATTGTCATATGCGACATGATCCAAAAGTCGATAACTTGGTATGCCTTTCGCATCCAATGTCACAACGCATTTGCCCGTTTCTTCTGTCTTTGAAACTGAGATATACTCTGTTTTTATGCCCCAGCCCCGCAACATCTCCACCGCCGACTTTCCCAATTCATCATCACCGACCGATGAGAGCAGATAGGATTTGCCGCCTTGTTTTGCAAAATGGGCTGCAAAATTAAGCGGCGCTCCGCCGATGTGTTTTTCATTTGGGTAGACATCCCAAAGTATTTCGCCAAATGACAAAAGTTTCAAATCAAGCACCCCTTTCAAGGCGACAAAGTTTCTACGGTTTGATAATCCATTTACCTTTCGCCCTTAATGCATCGTCTGATAGAATTTGGGGCAGTTTTTCAAGCGACCCTGTGGCATATACAATGGAGCTGACATCGATCTTGCCCTGATCGATCAGCTGCAGCGCGCGCCCCTGCGTATAGGGGTTAATGAACGACGACTTCATTGTAATTTCTTTTTCAAAAATTTCAAACGGCTTGACTAAAATCGTATCATTCGGCGCGGTAAGGCCAAACATCATCACCGTTGCACATTTACCTGCAATTGCAATGGCCTGTTCGATGGTTGCGGTTTTACCGACACACTCAATCACTGTGGATATTCTTTCTATATGGTTGCTCGCTAAAACAGCCTTCACATCCTCATGCATCGGGTCGATGACAATATCCGCGCCTAATTTTTTTGCTGTCTCGTGCTTTGAAGGAACCGGTTCTATCATAATAAGCTTTTCTGCGCCGGAAAGTTTGGCCAGCTGAAGCATAATCATACCAATCATACCGCCGCCAATGATCGCAACCGTATCACCGCAGGAGATATGACACATATCGATGCCGTGAACGCAGCAGGCAACCGGTTCCGCCATAGCGGCCATTTCATAGGTGGTTGTGTCGGCAATTTTATAAACCTGTGACGCGGGGACAACACAATATTCGGCAAAACCGCCGTTTACCCCTGTACCAATGCCGGTCATTGCCTCGCAAAAATGACCGATGCCGCTTTTACAGTAGTAACATTCATTACAAAGTCGATTCGGATCGACACACACTCTGTCGCCCTCTTTTATGCCCCGAACTCCATCGCCGACCTCTGTAACAACACCGGCAAATTCATGACCGAGAACCGTCCCCGAAGGCGTTGGGAAACAGCCTTTGTCCCCCTTAAAGATATGCACGTCCGTACCGCAAATACCGCAAGCCTTCACCCTTATCAGTACCTCACCGTGCTTTGGTGCAGGAACTGCAATTTCTTCCACCCTCAAATCATTTGCCGCATAAAATACGCCTGCCTTCATGAGAAAACCTCCTGTCAAATATTGATTTCTTTGATGATTCGATCCTTAAAATAACAGATATTTTTAAACCCGATCTCTTGCAAGGTTTTGATCGCTTTGTCAAAATTTTGAGACGCATGCGCCGATGTATGCGCATCCGAACCCAGCGTAATCAAACGTCCGCCCATGCTGTAATACTGTCTGATGATTGCTGCACTTGGCATAAAGTCGTTTATCATGTCAAATGCGGATGTATTGACCTCTAGAGCGATATTTCTGTCTATGATCTTGCTTAAAATCTGTGTAATTTTTGTATCATAGCGCTTTAAATCCACGCTGATACCAAATTTTCCTTTGATGTATCGGAGCGGACAAGTCAGATGCGCCAGAATGTCAAAATCCATTTCTTCGGTCATGGTAATGATATCACGAAAATAGCAATCCAAATATTCATACACCTTTTCTATACCCAATTTTGAAAAATCAATTTTGGAATAAGGAATCTCTAAATTCTTGCATCGCACGCAGTGCACCGAACCGATGATAACATCAAACGGAACCATATGAAGTATTTTTTTATATTGCTCCAAAAACCAGAAGCCTTCGCCGATCTCCACGCCGGCCAGCAGCAAACACGTGTCCTTATATTTTTCACGCAAGGCTTTCACCTGATCATATGACTCCTTAATGGGTGTAAAGATATCACAATCATCAAAGGCAAACGTATCAAAATGATCCGTAACCGCAAAAATTCTTGTCCCCTTTTGCATTTCAGAAAGGCACATATCTTCGATGCGGCAAGCCGAATCATGCGAATGCTCGGAATGTGTGTGCATATCCGCAATTGCACGGTTGTGCAAAACAGGCTTTAATTCACCGTTTGTTTCTATCATGTCTGCACCTAACTCTTCCGCATCCTTCAAGTGACTGTTTTCTGACAAAATCCAAACGCCTAAACTTGCATATTTTTTTATCAATGCAGCCAACCGCTTATTTGCAAATTCAACCTGCACCCACGACGTTTTAGGATTTTTGTGAGGAAGCCAGACCGTCAACTGCTCTTTTGGCATAAAAAGGTTTATCTCTCTCAAAATATCTTCGTTGACGGGACCGTCATAGTGAAAATACATATTAGGGAAAGTCGATTTTACATTTTTCAGCTCCTCGACGGTTGAACAGGTCAGACAAGCGGTATTTTCATATGATTTTAAAATTTCAAAAAATTTTGTTCTTTCCGGCTTTGAGAACTTTTGATACTTATTGTCTATTTTGATTTTTATGCGGTTTATTTCCGCATATTTTAAAACATCTTCTAAAAGCGGTATTTTAGTGCCCTTAAACTCTTTTGCAAACCATATACCAAAATCATATCTTAATAATTCGCTATATGTCAAATTGCTTACTTCTATATTTTCCGAAATACGATTACCGTTTTCCAATCTTGCTGTTCGGTTTATCCTGCTGTCATGTAATATTACAAATCTCATATCCTTCGTAACAGACACATCCAATTCTATGACATCGTAACCCTGCTCAACAGCTGCAATAAATGCCGGCATTGTATTTTCCGGATTTCCGAAACTTTCTCCTTTGTGTGCTTGATATAACATTTTTTATACCTCTGATTTATATATTGACAATATGAACTAATAGTGATATTATAACACAACAAAATTATTCGCTCAACCGCCGACAGAATAATTGAGCAAATAATCAGAAAATTGAATTTTTTACGGGCAGGCGATGATCATATGAACAAAGAAAGAGAAAAAATTATATTGGAAACCCTGTTAAAAAAGAAAAGAATTTCTGTAAAAGAACTCGCCCATATTCTTTTTATCAGCGAACCGTCTGTCCGGCGTGATCTGGCAAATCTGGAAAAACAGAATTTGATTAAGAGAATTCACGGCGGCGCCATCATTGAAGAAACCGCAATATCCAAAAATAAGATACCGTTTTTGATTCGGGAATATGAACAAAGCAGCGCAAAATTATTGATTGCAAAAAAAGCAATCGAATTGGTCAGCGACAATGACGTGATATTTTTGGATGCGTCAACCAGCGCCTTTCGGCTGATTCCGTTTCTTGCCGCAAAGACAAACATTACCGTTGTCACCAACGGCGTGAAAGCGCTGACAAGCCTTGCGG
>CAVGTH010000049.1:0-669 GCA_963632045.1 Roseburia faecis
GCTGCTTGACTATAACATCAACGGCGATATCTCGGACAAAGATTATATTAAAATGAACAATGAGGCAATCAAAAAAATCGAAGCCGCCGAGGCGGAGAAGGCGGAACTGGAGAACAAACTGAGTTCGGAGGTGGAATTCAAAAAGCATCTGGAAGAAATTCGCCGCCAGCTCGAAAAGGCGAAAGAGGATGCCGCCGATCACGTGGTCGATATCGCGTTTATCAATCAGTACATTGATAAAATTTATGTATCGGCAGACGGGAATACCATGCATCTTAATATCAAAATCTTCACCGGGGAGAATTGCGAAAAGCAGCTTGAAAAATTGCGGATGAGAAAAAGCAGCGGCAAAAAGGACAGTGATTCAGACTTTCGTTCGGGTCAGATGTTATTCACCATCTGACCACCGATCGAGCCGGCCTGTCTGGAGGTGAGATCACCGTTATAGCCCTTGTTCAGGGTTACGCCAACCTCGTTGGCAGCTTCCATCTTGAATTGTTCCATAGCAGCCTTTGCCTGCGGAACTACATAATTGTTGTTGCTATTGTTATTAGCCATTTTGTTTTCACTCCTTTTTGTGATTTTGAATTACGGTGTTATTGTGGGGTAAAATCATAGAATTTATTCAGGAAATCTGAACCAATTTCATGATTTTTGCAAAACGCTGTC
>CAVGTH010000049.1:679-12813 GCA_963632045.1 Roseburia faecis
ATCCCACATTTATCATGATTACAAAAAAAATAAAAAATATTTTTGTTTGAAACACTTGCACCAAATTGACAAATATGGTAAACTTTAATTTGAATGAAATTTTGAATGAGAATTTGGTGCATACTAGTGATTGGTTCTGTAAAATTTAGCATACACCGGTGAGGAGAGATCAGAATGACAGAAAATGTAGAATTTCAATACGGACGCGCTTTGGACTTTTTTAGTCAGAGCGAAATCAAAAACATAGAGCCGCAGATTCGGGCAGCGCATGAGATGCTGCACCAAAAGACCGGCGCCGGCAATGACTTTTTGGGCTGGGTTGATCTTCCGATTAACTACGACAAGGACGAATTTGCACGGATCAAGAAGGCGGCGGAAAAAATCAGAGAGGATTCGGACGTTCTGGTTGTCATCGGCATCGGCGGATCCTATCTCGGCGCAAAGGCGGCAATCGACTTCTTAAACGGCCCCTTTTATAATCAGACGCAAAAGCCGCAGATTATCTTTGCGGGAAACAATATCAGCCCCAACTATTTAAATGCGGTAATCAAATGCCTGGACGGAAAGGACGTTTCCTTAAACGTGATTTCCAAGTCGGGAACCACGACCGAGCCGGCGATTGCATTCCGTATTTTAAAGAAGTATGTGGAGGAACGCTACGGGAAAGAAGAGGCAAAGCGCCGCATCTATGCGACCACCGACCGCGCAAAGGGCGCTTTGAAAAAACTGGCGGACGATGAGGGCTATGAGACCTTTGTGGTTCCGGATGACGTGGGCGGACGTTATTCCGTGCTGACGGCAGTCGGCCTTTTGCCGATTGCGGTTTCCGGCGCGGATATCGACCGGATGATGCAGGGCGCGGCAGACGCACGCACCCTTTACGCGAATGAAAAATTGGAAGAGAATCCCTGCTATCAGTATGCGGCAATCCGCAACATTCTGCACCGCAAGGGCAAGGATATCGAGATGCTGGTAAACTACGAGCCGGAACTGCAATACTTTACCGAGTGGTGGAAGCAGCTTTACGGCGAGAGCGAGGGCAAGGATCAGAAAGGGATTTTCCCGGCCGGCGTCAGCTTCTCTACGGATTTGCATTCGATGGGGCAGTATATTCAGGACGGACGGAAAATGCTTTTTGAAACCGTGCTGTATGTGAAAAACAGTAAAGAGGATATCGTGATTGAGGCGGACGCGGACAACGTGGACGGCCTGAATTTCCTTGCCGGCAAGACGATGGACTATGTCAATAAAAAGGCCTTTGAGGGCACAACGCTTGCCCATACGGACGGCGGCGTGCCGAACCTTGTCATCGCGCTTTCCGCACTGGATGAATACACCTTCGGCCAGCTGGTTTACTTCTTTGAAAAGGCCTGCGGCATCAGCGGCTATCTGCTTGGCGTTAACCCCTTCGACCAGCCCGGCGTAGAGAGTTATAAAAAGAATATGTTTGCACTTTTGGGCAAGCCCGGCTATGAGGATATGAAAGAAGAATTAGAGGCCAGATTAAACGGTTAGAAGATGTTTACAAAAAATTTAAAAAAATGCAGAAAAAGCACTTGTGTCCGTCTCACTTTTATGATACAATGATACCAACAAGATTAGAGAACTAAATTCTAAGCTCAGAAAGGTGGAATCACATCATGATTAAAGTGAATATAGGTTTAAAGGGAAGCGGCAAGACGCCGAAACTGATTGAGGCTGTGAATGCGGCAATCGATGTCGAAAAGGGTAACGTTGTTTGCATTACGGAGGGCAATCGCCTGATGCACGATATCAGCCATAAAGCCAGAATGATTAACACAGAGAGTTTTGATATCCGCAGCATTGAGATGTTTGAAGGATTGCTCTGCGGCATCATCGCACAGGATTATGATGTGACGCACATTTTTATCGACAGTATTTTCAAGAGCGTGCCGTCGGCTTCCATGGAGGATCTGGAAGGCTTGGTTACCGATCTTGAGAAGCTGGAAGAAAAGTTCCACGTTTCCTTTACGGTTATGGTTAGTGCAGACGCAGAGAGCGCAGGCGCAAACTTGAAGAAGTACATTTGCTAATTACGTAAAAGGGGAAAAAGCCGGGTCAAAAACATCGCCGTCTTTGGCCGGCGTGCAGGGGTTTGCCGCGTATGGCAGACCCCTTTTTTATGAAAAATCATCACCGATATGTATTGTTGTATCTGCAAGGCGCTCCTGGCATAAAATTGACAAATGCTGGCGTTTTGTACAGATATTTGTTGGTTGATGGAATACGATTTATGCTGAAAGATATTGACTTAGACCGATTTTTATGTTAGTGTAAAGGGGATTGCTGCACGGATTTTTGTGCGGCCTCCCTTATTTTGATTCTATTGGAAAGAAGATGGTGATAGCATATGATGTATTATCGGAGTACGAGAGATGCCGATCTTCGTCTGAAATCGGCAGAGGTGATTAAAAAAGGCCTGTCGGAGGACGGCGGTCTGTTTGTGCCGTGTGAGATCCCGGCGCTGAGCGCGCGGGATATGGAAAGATTGGTGGACATGTCCTATATCGACCGCGCCAAGCTGATGCTTCGGAAGTTTTTGACGGATTTTACCGCGACCCAGCTGTCCTATTGTACCGAGGGCGCGTACGGCGACGGCAAGTTCAGCAGTGAGGCGGTTGCACCGGTGGTAAAGCTGGGCGAGAATCGCTATATCTTAGAACTGTGGCACGGGCCGACCTGCGCGTTTAAGGATATGGCGCTGCAGATTCTTCCGTATTTTATGACAACCGCCATGAAAAAGACCGGTGAGGATAAAACCATCGTAATCCTGGTTGCGACCTCCGGAGATACCGGAAAGGCGGCACTGGAGGGCTTTAAGGACGTTGACGGCACGAAAATCGTTGTGTTCTATCCGGGTGACGGCGTCAGCGATATGCAAAAGCTGCAAATGATGACCCAGGAGGGCGGCAACGTCTTTGTCTCCGGCATTGAGGGGAACTTTGACGACGCCCAAAACGGCGTAAAGAAGATTTTTACCGATCACGATGCGGCAGAAGAACTGAGCGAAAGCGGCTATGTATTATCCTCGGCAAACTCCATCAACTGGGGCAGACTGGTTCCGCAGATTGTGTATTATGTGTCGGCATACAGCGACATGGTGAAAACGGGCGAGATTCAGGCCGGCGAATTGGTGAACGTGTGTGTGCCGACCGGGAACTTTGGCAATATTCTGGCGGCGTATTATGCAAAAAAGATGGGACTTCCGATCGGCAAGCTGATTTGTGCCTCCAACCGCAACAACGTGCTGACCGATTTTATCCGCACCGGCGAATATAACCGGAACCGTGAATTTTATACCAGCGTATCACCGTCGATGGATATCTTAATCTCCAGCAACTTAGAGCGGCTGCTGTTTGACATCAGCGGCAATGACGCGGCCTGCGTCAGAGAGCTGATGGATGAGTTAAAGAATCAGGGCAGCTACCGCCTGCCGAAAGAAATGCACGATAAAATCACAGAGCAGTTCTGGGGCGGCTACTGTGACGACTACTTTACCAAGGAACGTATCTATAAGACCTTTGAAAAGACCGGCTATACCTTGGATACGCATACTGCGGTTGCTGTGGACGTTTATGAGCAGTACGTGACCGAGACCGGAGATCAGACCAAGACAATCATCGCGTCAACGGCAAGTCCGTTTAAGTTTAACGAGACGGTGCTGTCGGCGCTGGGAGAAAACAGCGAGGCGGACGATCTTACGCTGCTTACACGCCTTCAGGAAAAGAGCGGCATGGAGATTCCGGCATCGTTAAAGGCGCTTTTTGATAAAGTAAAACGCTTTGACGGCGTGATTGACCGTGACGAGATGTACGCTTGCGTCAAGAAGTTTTTAAACGTGTAGAAGCCGTTCTGGCTTTGTGCAAAGGAAAATGCTATATAACAGAAATCGCCGCCCGATGGGCGGCGATCCATCTGCAAAATGAAAGTAAAAGACAGGGACAAATTTTGATTTTTGTCAAAACCCCTACTTGCCGGGCTTAAAGGTAACACACTCGGTGTCGCAGGAACTGCAGCAGCTTGCGCTGGAACCTACTTCGATACGGCTTGCGGTGCACTTGTTATCCTGCGCATGATACGCACACTGCTCGACACTGCACATAATTCCGGGGATGGCATGATTGGTGTTTTCCATAATAAATACACTCCGTTCCGCCGCGATTGCGGCAATTTTATTGTGAATACCGCGAAATTCCGCCTGCGAAACCGTTTTCTTTGGCGGCGTTTCGCATACTTCTTTTATCATGCGTAAAGACAGATCAAAGAAGCATTGTTTTACAGAGCATGCTTTGTAATACAGACTTAGTATGTCTCGCAACCGGAGAATTATACAAAGGATATGGTGATGCGATGTCTATTTTTGCAATTTCGGATTTGCATCTTTCTTTAAGCTGCGATAAGCCGATGCATGTTTTTGGCTCGTGCTGGGAAAATTATGAAGAAAAAATGCAGAGAAACTGGAACCGCGTGGTACGGGACGAGGATTTGGTTCTGATTCCCGGCGATATATCGTGGGCGATGTACTTACAGGAAGTCAAGGCAGATTTTTCCTATATTCATCAGCTAAGCGGACAAAAGCTTCTGCTGCGGGGCAACCATGACTATTGGTGGACAACGCTGAGCAAGATGGAGCAGTATGTGGAAGAAAACGGATTCGACACCATTCATTTTTTAAAAAACACCGCCTTTATGTGGGGCGACACCGCCATCTGCGGCACGCGCGGCTGGCCGATTGCACACCCCGGCGCAACCGAAGAAAATCAAAAAATCTATGAACGCGAGAGAATCCGAACCGTCCTTTCTTTAGAGGAGGCGCGGCGTTTGCAGCCGAAGGAAATCATCGCGGCGTTTCACTATCCGCCGCTGGAACGCGGCGGCGCGTCCGAGGGTTTTTTGGATATTTTAAGGGATTATCACGTCAGCCGGTGCGTGTTCGGACATCTTCACGCCGCGGCGCATCAGTATGCACCGCAGGGGAATTATGACGGGATTACCCTAAGTCTTGTGTCCTGTGACTATTTAAAGTTTACCCCGCTTTTGGTGAAAAAATAAAAAATGTGTAAAAAAACTTGCATTTTTGAAATTTTATGATATAATTCTAAAGGTATGTACAATGAAGAAGTATTTTTAATGAAGTAGAGAGGAATGTTTAGGATGAGTACAGTAGAAAAAGTGGAAAAGAACGTTGTGAGCTTTGAATTTTCTGTTTCTGCCGAGGAGTTTGAAAAAGCAATTGAAAAGGCTTATCGCAAAAATGTGAAAAAAATCAACGTGCAGGGATTTCGCAGAGGCAAAGCGCCGCGCCAGATTATCGAAAGATACTACGGAAAAGAGATTTTCTATGAGGATGCAATAAACATTGCCCTCCCTGATGCATATGATAAAGCGGTAGAGGAAAACGGCATTTCACCGGTGGATCAGCCCGAAATTGATATTAAGGGCGAGATCAGCAAGGAAAACGGCGTAACCTTTACGGCAAAAGTTACCGTAAAGCCGGAATTTGAGATGGGTACTTATAAGGGTATCGCGGCAACTAAGGTAACGCACAGAACCTTAAAGAAGGACGTTGACGCTGAGATCGAAAAACTCAGAGAGAGAAATGCAAGAATGGTTCCGGTTGAGGATCGCCCGGTTGCCAAAGACGACATCGTAAGCATCGATTTTGAGGGCTTTACGGACGGCAAGGCATTTGACGGCGGCAAGGGTGAAAATTATGATCTGACCATCGGTTCGGGTCAGTTCATCCCCGGATTTGAGGATCAGTTAATCGGCGCGAACACCGGCGACGAGGTTACGGTCAATGTGACCTTCCCGGAGGAGTACCACGCTGAGGAATTAAAGGGCAAGGATGCCATGTTTAAGGTAAAGATCAACGGCATCAAGGTGAAGGAACTGCCGGCGCTGGACGATGAGTTTGCAAAGGATGTCAGCGAGTTTGATACCTTAGAAGAACTGCAGAAGGACACCAAGGAAAAGCTTGCGGCAGCCAATAAAGAGCGCGCTGCGCACGAGACCGAGGAAAATGTCATCAAGGCAGTGTGTGACGCGACCGAGATCGACATCCCGGACGCCATGATCGAGACACAGATTCAAAACATGATCCGCGACTTTGATATGCAGATGCGTTATCAGGGTATGGACTTAAAGCAGTACATGCAGTATACGGGTACCACGGCCGAGATGCTGAAGGATCAGTTCCGTGAAGAGGCAGGCAAGCGCGTAAAGACCTCGCTGATTTTAGAAAAGGTTTGCGAATTGGAAAACATTGACGCGACCGATGCCGATGTGAAAAAGGAATATGAAAAAACGGCCAAAGAGAGCGGCATGAAGATAGAAGATGTCAAGAAGTACATCACTGAGGACGAGATCAAGGATCGGATCAAGGCACAAAAAACGATTGAATTCTTAGTCAGCAACGCAAACTTTAAATAAGAAACCGCGGCGCTGAAAAAACCTCGCTGTGAGGGTATAGTGTAAGGTTGATTTGGGTATATTATCCAAGTCAGCCTTATTCTGGTAATTACACATATTGAGAAAACGCCGGTACCGGCCTGCGGTACGGGCAAGACGGATTATGCAGGCAGAAAGGTTTGGATAGTAATGATAGAGCCAATCAAAAACAGTCTGGTACCCTATGTCATTGAACAGACCGGACGCGGAGAACGTTCGTACGATATTTTTTCAAGATTACTTAAGGATCGGATTATCTTCCTGTCGGATGAGGTGAACGACGCAACCGCAAGCCTCGTTGTGGCGCAGCTTTTGTTTTTGGACAGTGAGGATCCGGATAAGGATATCAACCTGTATATCAACAGTCCCGGCGGTTCGGTGACGGCCGGTATGGCGATCTACGACACCATGCAGTACACCAAGGCGGATGTTTCCACCATCTGTGTGGGCATGGCCGCTTCCATGGGTGCGTTTTTGCTCTCTTCCGGGGCAAAGGGCAAGCGTTTTGCGCTGCCGAACAGTGAAATTATGATTCATCAGCCCCTGGGCGGTACGCAGGGACAGACGACGGATATGCAGATTCACGTGGAGCGGATGCTGAAAATCAAAGAAAACTTAAACGGTATCCTGAGCAAGAATACCGGAAAGCCGCTGGATGTGATTAAGGCAGACACCGAGCGCGACAACTTTATGAGCGCACAGGAAGCAGTGGATTATGGTTTGATCGATAAAATTGTGACCAACAGATAGGGGAGACGACTATGCCAAATATGACGGACGAAAAACACGTCTGCCGATGCTCGTTCTGCGGAAAAACCGAGGATCAGGTCAAACGCCTGATCGAGGGGCCGAGCGCCTATATCTGCAACGAGTGTATTGAACTTTGTGTGGAACTGATCCATGACGATTTGGGCGGATCCGGCGTCGAAATTTCGATGGACGATATTCCAAAACCCAAAGAAATCCACGCTTTTTTGGATGAGTATATTGTGGGACAGGAACAGGCGAAAAAGTCGCTTTCTGTGGCGATTTATAACCACTATAAGCGGATTCAGAACCAGGATACCGACGACGGCGTAGAACTGCAAAAGAGCAATATTTTGATGATCGGCCCGACCGGCTGCGGAAAGACATTTTTGGCGCAGACCCTGGCGAAAAAGCTGAACGTCCCCTTTGTCATCGCGGACGCGACCTCTCTGACGGAGGCCGGCTATGTCGGCGAGGATGTGGAAAATATTCTCTTAAAGCTGATTCAGGCCGCGGACTATGACATTGAACTGGCACAAAAGGGAATCATCTATATCGATGAAGTCGATAAGATTTCCAGAAAGTCGGAAAATCCGTCCATCACCCGTGACGTCAGCGGTGAGGGCGTGCAGCAGACCCTGCTTAAAATCCTGGAGGGGACGGTGGCTTCGGTGCCGCCCAACGGCGGAAGAAAGCATCCGCATCAGGAATTTATCCAGATCGACACGACCAATATTTTGTTTATCTGCGGCGGCGCCTTTGAGGGGATCGACCGGATTATTGAAAGCCGTGTGAACCAAAAAGCCCTGGGCTTTGGCGCCAAGGTGGAGAGCAAAAAAGACAAAAACCGCGGCGATATCTTAAAGCAGCTGTCACCGGAGGATCTTTTAAAGTTTGGAATTATCCCGGAACTGATCGGTAGACTGCCGGTTATTACAACGCTGGATTCTTTAAACGAAGAGGCGCTGAAAGCAATTTTAAAGGAACCCAAAAACGCGCTTTTAAAACAGTATGTCGCGCTGCTTAAGATGGACGGCGTGGAACTGGAGTTTGAGGATCAGGCGGTTTCGGCGATTGCAAAGCTTGCCATGAAACGGGAAACCGGTGCAAGAGGACTTCGCACCATTGTGGAGAGCATTATGCTGGACGTTATGTACGAGGTGCCGTCCGATCCGGGAATCAGCAAGGTAATCATCACCGAGGGCTGCGTGCAGAAAAAGACCAAGCCGCGGCTGATCTATCGGGATGAAAAGGAACAAAATGTCGGCTAAAACGATAGCTGCCGCAGCTCCCATTGTGGATGCGGCAGCTATTTTGCATGAAAATGCGGGGTGAGCAAATGAAGAAAATGACAACCGCGCGCCATAGCGGCTGCGCAAGAAAATGCGGTCTTTGGATTTTAATCCTCGGTCTTTTGTTTCTCTCAGCCTGCCGCGCCCCGGCGGAGAAAAAAGAAACGGATCGGCTGCAAATTGTAACCACTATCTTTCCGCCCTACGACTTTGCGCGGACGGTTGCCGGCGACGCGGCCGATGTTTCCATGCTGCTCCGCCCCGGCATGGAGAGCCATTCTTATGAGCCGTCCCCGGCGGACATCATTCGAATTGAAAACTGCGACCTGTTTATCTATAACGGCGGCGAGTCGGACACCTGGGTCGACGCACTGCTTGATACGATTGATACCGCAAACTGCCGTGTCCTTCGGATGATGGAGTGCGTTCCCGTCCTGGAAGAAGAAGCGGTGGAGGGTATTCAGACGGCAGAGGTACATGAGGATGAGGAAGAAGGGCACGGTGCAGAGTATGACGAGCATGTCTGGACATCGCCCAAAAACGCGATACGGATCACCGAAAAAATCGCCGATCTCATGATCGAACTGGATCCAAAGCATCAGGACGGCTATATGGAGCGCCGGGATCGCTATGTCGAAGAACTCCGCGCGCTGGATCAGACGTTTTCGGGTATCACGGCGCACGCAAAGCATAAGCTGATGGTCTTTGGCGACCGTTTTCCGTTTTTGTACTTTACCAAGGAATACGGCCTGGACTATCGCGCGGCCTTTCCCGGATGCAGCGCGGAATCGGAGCCGAGCGCCAAAACGGTGGCGTATCTGATCGACAAAATCCGAAAAGAACAAATACCGTGTATTTTTTATATTGAGTTCAGCAATCAAAAGCTGGCAAAAACCCTGCAAGAGGAAACCGGGGTCTCGGCGCTGCAATTCCACTCCTGTCACAATATCTCAAAGGATGAGGCGGCGGCCGGCTGTACCTACCTCGGTCTGATGCAGAAAAACGCAGAAAATTTAAAGGAGGCGCTGGGCAATGACGCTGATTCGCTGCAATGATGTAACCTTGGGCTATGAGGGCGTGACGGCTGTCTCTCACCTCAGCTTTACGGTGGAGGAGGGCGACTATCTTTGTATCATCGGTGACAACGGTACCGGCAAAAGTACGCTGATGCGCGCCATTTTGGGATTAAAACGGACAAGCGGCGGCACGGTTTCCTATGAGGCAGGGCTTAGACAAAACCAAATCGGATATCTTGCGCAGCAGACAGAGGTACAAAAGGATTTTCCGGCATCGGTCTGGGAGGTCGTGCTGTCCGGCTGCCTAAACCGTAAGGGAATCGTGCCGCTGTATACGCCGGGCGACAAAAAAAGAGCGGTCTCGGCCATGGAGACGCTCTCGATTGTGAATCTGAAAAACAAGTGCTACCGTGAGCTTTCCGGCGGTCAGCAGCAGCGTGTGCTGCTGGCGCGTGCGCTCTGCGCGGCGGATCGCCTGTTTGCGCTGGACGAGCCGACAACCGGGCTTGACCCGAACATGACGACCGAATTTTTCGCGTTTATGCAGCGGCTTAATCAGACAAAGGGAACGGCGGTCGTGATGGTGACCCATGATACGCATTGCGCGGTGAAGTACGCAAAGCATATTTTGCAGCTGACGGCGGCGGATTATTTCTTCGGCACGAAAGAGAAATACCTGGATTCCGCCATCGGAAGAAAGTATATAGGGGGTCATCGCCATGACTGAGTTTGTCCGTCAAATGTTTTCCTATACCTTTATTTTGCGCGCCCTCTTTGTGGGCGGCCTTGTGGCGCTTTGCGCCTCTCTGCTCGGCGTCAGCCTGGTGCTCAAACGCTACGCGATGATCGGAGACGGCCTGTCCCATGTCGGTTTCGGTGCGCTCTCGATTGCGACCGCCATGAACTGGGCGCCGCTGGAGGTTACCATTCCGGTGGTGGTGGCTGCGGCGTTCTTGCTGCTTCGGCTCAGCAATAACAGTAAAATGAAAGGCGATTCCGCCATCGCGATGATTTCGACCGGGGCGCTGGCGGTCGGGATTTTGGTCGCGTCAAAATCAACCGGGATGAACACGGATATCTACAACTATCTGTTTGGCAGTATTCTGGCGATGAGTATGAGCGATGTTTACCTCAGCCTGGTTCTGTCCGTTGTGGTGCTGGTTTTGTTTATTGTGTTTTATCATCGAATTTTTGCCATCACCTTTGACGAAAATTTCGCCAGGGCAACGGGACTGCACGCAGAACTTTATCACATGCTGCTGGCGTTTTTGACGGCGGTGACGATTGTACTGGGAATGCGTCTGATGGGCGCACTCTTAATCTCCAGTTTGATTATTTTTCCGGCGCTTACCGCCATGCAGCTCTGCAAAAGCTTTCGCAGCGTCATGGTCTGCGCGGCTCTGGTTTCGGTGTTTTGTGTTTTTTGCGGCGTCGGACTGTCCTTTTTGTATTCAACGCCGACAGGAGCGAGCATCGTGTTTGTAAACCTTGTGATGTTTTTGATCTTTTTTTGCATCGCACAGGTCAAAAAGATGCGGTCATAGACAGAAAGGGAAGTGCCGTGGTGCTTGGCATCACGGCGTTTTTTTGTCCTTGGCGTGCAGGGCGCTGACGGCGTCCTGGTAGACGTCAAATCCGCCGATCCGGTTGATGAAGTCCAGCAAGGCGTTTGCAGTAATCCGCGGCGGAAGCCCGAAATGGGCGATCAGTTTTTCGCGCTTTTCCCGGCTGTCCGGGTGTCCGGTAAAGCCGTCATTAAAAAAGTCGGCCTTGGTGACAGGCTTTACCGTATCGCCGGCCTGCTCGGTCGCGGCGCTTTGCAAAACGGATAAAAGCGTGGATTCGTCCATGCCCTCTACGCCGAGCAGCCCTTCTTTGCCCGGTTTTTCCTTGCGCTTTTCCTTGCCGGCAACAGACGGGATATAGGCGTTTTTGATGCAGCAGTCCGCGCCGAGGCAGCTTTTTAAATAGCTGCGGATTTGAAACCCGGCGCGATCCGAGTCGGTCAGAATCAGAATGCCCCTCGTTTTTGCAAAACGGCGGATACTGTTTAGCGTATCCCGGCTGCGGTACAGACGAAAGCCGTTGGTGCAGATGATCGGCGCGTCCGTCACCTTTTTAAGCTGTTCTTTATCATATTTTCCCTCGACGACAATCGCCTCTTTGATGTGAATCATGGTCTGTGTCTCCTTTTTATTCTTTTCTCATTATACCGATAGAATTTAGCATTGTCAATCCTTCCATCTCATATATTGAATAGAGATGAGGTGGAATGCTTTGAAAAACAGAATGCTGAAAAACGCGGCCATACTGGGGTTTTCGGGCGTGTGTGCCAAGAGTTTTGATTTTGCCTTTCGTGCCTTTTATTCAAGAAGCCTCGGCGCGGAGGGGATGGGACTTTTGTCGCTGGGGTTCGGGATTCACGGCGTGATGCTGACCGTTGCGACGGCCGGGCTGGGCGTTGCCGTTTCTAAAATTGTATCGGAATATCTGGAAATCGGCGATACGGGCGCCGTGCGAAAGAGTATGAAAATCGCCGTCTACGCGGTGGTGTGTCTGAGCCTGTGCCTGATTATTCTGACGTTTTTGGGCGCGGAGTGGATCGCAG
>CAVGTH010000050.1:0-12588 GCA_963632045.1 Roseburia faecis
TAACCTCGTCCGCCTTTAAGGCAGGCTGGGTAAAGCTATTGTTCTTCCACCAGGCGATCAGGGCGGAAACCACCGTAAAGCCGGTGGTAATTAAGGTGCTTACGTCATCGTCCGACACCGCAATGACGCTGTGTCCCGATGCGGTTAAAATCTGGTTGATCAGCGCCAGGGCGAGGATCAGCGTCCGCGCGACGGTGCCGGGTGTTACGGTTGGTTTTTGATTCATTTGTTTGCCTCCTCTAAATCTTCAATGCGGTGTTCGGACACCTTTTGCCGGTTGTCCAGCACCGCGATGTTTTGTTCGATCCGAAAGGTGCGCTCGATCAAACTGTTGTGTTTGCTGACCTTTTCCTCCAGCTTTCCGATACGGTAGTTGGATAGCCGGTTGGCGGTCAGAATGCCGGCCAGCGACCCAAACAATGTCCCGATCAGCGAAAGCACCGCGATCTGATCGCCGCTATAACGCAAAAGGTCATCTTTCAGCCCTGCCAGTTCGTTTGCCTTGGCGATCTCCATACGCTCATACTCGGCATTCATCGCCTCCAGCTGCCTCTGGGTCTCGGCCTCCATCTGCGCAACCGTTTCTTCCCGCTGCAGCCGCTCCAGTTCCTCCGTCAGCTGCTTGTACTTTTCCTGTCCTTCTTTGGTCTGCGCATTGCGGTATAGGTTCAGTTCCCGCTCCGTCTCCTTGATGTCCTTTTTCCGGTCGGCGTCCGTCCAGGCCTCCCGGAGTTTTTGCACCTCTTCATCGCGCATCTTTTGAAACTCTTCCATTTCTTTCTGAAAATCCTGCAAAAACTGATTGAGGGATTCGTCGCGTGCCTGATAAATTTCCATGCGCGCCTCATCCGCATACCGCAAAGCGTTCTGCCGCTGGTTATCCGATAAGTTAAGATCCTGCGCATTGGCAAGTTCGCGATCCAGCCGCGCCTTCCAGTAGTTCTCTTTTGACTGATGGCCTGTCCCGTTAAAGCCCCAGCCGAACACCTCAGACTGCCTCTGATAAAAGTCGGCGTCCGACCGCCAGTTATCGATCCCCTCGGCGTAGGCCTCCATACGCCGTTCGCGCAGTTCCTGCCGCTGGGTCAGATATTTTTCATAGCCGATTATCCCCTTGGAGTAGTATTCCTCGGTGTAGCCCAGCATGCGATCCAGTGCGGCGACTTCGTCCTTGACAGACATGTTACAGTATTCCTTTTGGTGGGTCATCCATGTTTCCGACTGTGCGATCCGCTCATCTAACATGTTCTCGCCCACTTTTTTCAGATAATCCGCCGATTCCTTTTCGGTAAAGTAGCCCTTTTCCACATCCTGCCGTGCGCGTTCCCGGATGCGGTCATAAGCCGCCGTCTGGGTGTCGCCGACCTCCGCCCAATCGTTTATCGCGTTGTGATAAGAGAGGTATTCCTCCGAGATCAGATTGAGCGCGTCCGCATGTTCCTTGCCGTACTGGTAAAGTTCCTTGGTTGCATTTCGCCACTGTTCGCTGTCTCCTTTAAAGTGTTCATCCCGGTACTGTTCCAGTCTTTGATAATATTCCTCCGCACTGGTGACGCCGATCTCAAAATACCAGCGCATGGAATTTAAGTCCTCTGTCCACTGATCTTTGGTGGCGGCAAAAATCTCTTCCTGGATTTCCTTAACCACCTCAGCATCGTTTTTGAATTTCACCAGCATATTATCCCAATGCTCCAGTTTTTCCGACGGCGTGACGTCATGCGTCTTGTTATAATGCGTCCAGTCCGCTTTGATGGATTCCCATTCCTCATTATTTTTGCCGCCGGCATAATGCGGAATCCCGGCGCGGTGCATGATCTCCTTGGTCTGGCCTGCCGTGTATACTTTGGCATGCTTTGGCAGCGGAAGCACCACATCCCTGCCCTCAAAAATGTACCCCTTACCGTCCACTTCGACAAGTTCTCTGGGGTCGGACACGCCTCTCTGGTCGTTAATCATTGCCGTGCCGCCCTCAAAATCCTTGGTGCCTTTGGCTTTTGGCCTACCGTTGATAACCGCATTGTAGTTTACGGTTGCGGTTTTATTTGGCGGCCTCCATAAATCAACGATTGAACTGTCAACATCATATTTTGCGGTGCCTAGTTTATCCCCCGGAAGGTACTTGTCAACCTCTTCGCCGTCTACGTTCATTTTCACAGTCGCGTCCGTTTCTACTTTTTTAGGAATTTCCGCGACCTTTTCTCCGGCCTCGTTCAGCACATCTATATTGCCATCCGCATTAATCTGCAAGGAAACAGCGCCAATACCTGCGAGGTATTGTACCTGATTACCGGCATCATCGAGGATTGAAACATCGCCCTCGGCATTTACTTTTACCGTTACGCCGTCCAGGGTTTGAATTTCTTGGATTCTCCCTGCCGCTTCTTCCAGAATGGAAACATCGCCCTCTGCCGATATTTTAATGGTCTGATTTTCCTTAATCATCCCGGAGGCGCGGGCTATATTGGTTAACAGGCTGCCGTACCCCTCCAGATCAAGTTCCGCGTCCGCCGCTGCTTTTCCGATTCGTGCGATCGTTTTTGCTGCGCCGTCCATGTCGCCGCTCACCAGCTGCTCGCCAAGGTATTCTGTCAATTTATTGGCAAAACTCGTCGCAATATTGATATAATCCTGTTGCGATCTTGTCAAAGCCCCTATCTTGGAATCAAGGTCATCAACCCATTTTTGTGTATTGTTTATGCCCTCGCCGAGTTCCTGGAACACATGTGTATAATCCTTTGACTGCTTCGAGGTAAGCCCCATCGCCTGCCCGGCTTTTTCGATCGCCGCATTCCACTCTTCTTGGCTGATGGCTCCGCTGCGGTGCTCAGCGCTCAATGCGCTAAGTTCCGACCTTAACTCCGTAAGCTGCGTAAGCCGCGCATTTGCACTGCTAAATTGCTCCCGGAGTTTTGGTAAGTCAGACATCGCCTGCTTGTAATTATCATGGAGATTGGCAAGCATTCTTTCCTCGTCGGCGATAGATTGGCGGAGTTCGTTGCCGGTAATTTTTTTGACATGTTCCACCGCGCTATCCAAATCCGAATTGTCGGATTTGATTTTCAAATCGTACTCTTTTTCAAGCAATGATTTAATTTCTTCAATCTTACTCTTTGCTTTTTCGACCTGTTCCTGGCTGGATTCCGGGTTTTCAATAATGAGTTTTGCATCTTTCAGCGTCTTTTGAATATCGGAAAGTTCCTTGTAACGGCTTAGGCTTTTCTGAACCTTGTTATCCGCCTCTGCCAGCCCCTCCGACCATGCATAATTCGACCGGTACCACGCGTCGTATGCTGACTTTCCGATCACAACGGCAGCAGTAACCGCCGCAATTCCGGCCGCCGCATAAGGTGCAGCAGCGCCGATCTTTGTCATGGCCGGTGCAACCTTTGCAAGCGCTCCGGCAGCACTTAGCTTTCCGACCGCCTCCACGATGTTTCCGACGCCTTTTACGCCGGAAGCCGTTACCTTAGAGATTGCACCAAGACCGATTGCGAATTTCCCGACCGTGATTATGGTCTGCTTTCCGCTATCGCCCAGGTTTGCAATCCACTGGGCAAAATCCTTGACGTCAGCGATACCGTTGTTAATCGACGGCAAAAACGCCTCGCCCAAGGAACGTCCGGCCTCGACAAGGTTATTCTTCATCACTTCCATCTGACCTGCCGTCTTTCCGGCCTTGCTCTCAAACTCATTCACCAGCGCGGTATTTTCATCCCACGCTTTATTGGAGCGCTCCAGCGCGTCGTTTAAAAGCTGAATTCCGGTAGGCCCCGCCAGCTTTTGCATCGCCTTTATATCGTAGATATTCTCAAACCCCAGCTTTTGCAGATCGCCGACCAGATCCTTGGATTTTGACAGCTGCACCAGCAAATCTTTAAACGCGCCGCTTGCGTTGCTCTTCCAGTCTGCTGCAAATTGTGCCGAGGATTTGCCCGACATCTGCGCAAAGGTACTGAGCGACTTTCCGCCCTTTGACACCGCGGACTGAATATCCATCCAGATTCGCGATACCGCACTGCCGCCGGCTGCTGCCTCCGTGCCGAGAGAGGAAAGCGTTGTGGAATAAGCAAGGATATCCTGCGCGGACATACCGACTGCCGTACCTGTCGCACCCATTTCCATCGCCATATCAGCGATCTCTGCCTCGGTCGTTGCAAAGTGATTTCCCAAATCCACAATGGATGAGCCTAAATTCTGTACCTTCTCCTGGGACACATTGGCAACATTCATAAACCGCGCCAGCGTCTTTGCCCCGGCCTCTCCGTACAAATTGGTGGCAGACCCGATCATCGCCATAGTTTCGGTAAACCCGGAGATGTACTCTGTCTGAATCCCCAGCTGACCGCCGGCTGCGGCAAGTTCGGTCAACTCCGCCGTGGTCTGCGGTATCGCGCTGTGCCCGTTGATGCCGACCGTAGCCATGTCAATAATATCCTGCTTGATTTTATTCAGCTGCTGATCCGTACCGTCAACCGTCTTTTCCACATTGGCAAAATTGTTTTCAAAATCGATAGCAAATTTTGCCGACGCAACCGCTCCTGCTACCGCCACTGCGGCAATCCGCTGAAACGGCTTTGTCACGGTGTCAATGCTCTCCCCCACCTCTTTAAAGGATTGTCCGGTTTCTTTCCATTTGATTGCCTTTTCCAGCTTTCCTATGGTTTCAAGGTTATCCGATAACGTCTGATACTGCTTTTCGGCGTTTGCAACGATTTTGCGCGCTCGTTCCATTGCCGAATTTTGTCTGCGCAAAGCAGCATATTGTTCATTTAGATTGCCTTGAACCTCTCGGCCTTTATTGTTGTAGTTTTCCAGTTCTTTTTGCGCCGCAGCAATCGCCTTGGAGTTGCTTTTGTACCTCTTGCTATTCCCGGACAATCCGGCGTTGCTGGCGTTCAGTGTCTTGATCTCGGCCTCCTTGCTCTTTACAACATCAGATATCTCCTTTTTCTGCTGCTTAAGGCCGGTAATGGTGTCATTGATCGCTTTGGTATTCTTTGCATACTCCCGTTCGGTCTTGGCAAGCGCCTCTTTTTTCTTAGTAAGCGCCTCCTTTGACTGCTCCACCATTTTGGCAAAACCGCCGTTTTTTGCCGTCATCGCGGCCATTGATTTCAGTTCCTTGCCGCTCATGGCGTTAAGGCTGCCAAGCTGCTTTTCAACCTGTTTGATCGTTCCCTCCAGGTCGCTTGCATCGCCCGAAAGTCTGACTTTCAGTTCCGCATCTGCCGACATAGAATCACATCCCTTCTGATTTTGTGTATAAAAAAAGCGCCTTACCTTTCGATAAAACGCGAAATATTCAAACAATATTGACAACGTGTGTCGAATGATGTATCATAACATATGCAGATAAGAGTTTTGCGAGGACGGTTGGCCACTTCCGCAAAGGAGGTGGTGCTTATGAAACACTACATAAGGATCTTATTCCTTACGTTGTTGTTGATTGTAATATGTACAATAAAAGCATATTAGCCGTCCCCCCAGCAAGGTGTACGGCTAATATTATTTAGTTCTACCGGCTGACCGTTCGAAACGGAAAACCTCTTATCTGCTTTTATTATATTCTAACTGACGGTATTTGTCAAGCCCTATAATCCGATCATCCAATCGTTTCCCGGTGGGATATGCGGAACATCGGCGTCGGTTTCCGTTTCGCCGGTCATCTCTTCCAGCATCGAAAATAACAGACGCGGCTTTTGTTTTGCGACTTCGCCCGGCAGAAGCTTAAAATGCCGAAACATCGTTGCATAGATGCTTCTCAGTCCTCTGCCGGACGAAATGCGTTTTTTCTCTTTTTTTCGGATATTGTCTGCATCTCACGCAGATAGATTTCCCACAGTTCGTCACACAAAACCACCTTGTCCGCCGTAGACATCCGCGAGAGTACATCTCCGGTCACTTTCGTACCCTCAAACAGGTACGGCAGCGCATTGGCGCAGATCGAATATCTGCCGCGCTCCGGCTGGCTTTGGATATCGTTCATCAGACACAAGGCCTCAAAGTCGAAAGGGCGGGACACAATCGTCTCGCCCTCGACCTTAAGGGACAGCGTCTGTTGGTTCATTCCTGCCATCCCTTTTCCTCCTTACGCAGTTTCAGTCGTCGGATACCAGTCGGGATCGGTAAACCACTTCGAAAGTGCCGTCTCCTCCGTTACCCCCTCTGGAAGGTTATCTGTGTCGATGTAGTAATAATATTGTTCGTCGCTCTCTCTTGCAACCGCGCTAAAGGTTGCCTTTGCGGTCTGCTTTTCAGACGCACCCTCAGACGGCTTGGTTTTGCCTCCGACCGGGGACGCGAAGGAATACTTGCCCTTATAATAGCGCACAAGCCGATAGTGTCCGTTCAGCTTGGTAACGCGCCACGCAACGCCGAAATAGGGCGCCTGGGTGTTTTTTCCGACCTCCACGCCGTTATTCTTCATGGTAAGGCCGCGCATCAGCGCGTCGATCTCCGGCGGGATGTCCGCGTTGGTGATCTCGTGACCGATCTTTTCCAGGTAATCCTCGACCGCATATGCGCCGTTGTCAGCGTCAAAGTTATCTGCACCGCCGTTATCGGTCGGTGCAATTTCTACCGTACCCGGCAGGGTAACGGCGGCCTCGTACGTGGTTTCAGTCGCGCTGTCCGCCGTGATTTTAAAAAGCGTGTATTTATCAACACCGATTCTGGGGGACGGGGTTTTAAAATTTACTGTTGCCATATTTTTATCATCCTTTCTCTGTTTATCTGGTTAAGATTCTCGCAATCGCAATCTTTTTGTGCGGATAAAATTTCTTCTTTGCACCGCTCTGCCCGTTGTCCATCAAAGACCATTTGCTGCCGGTCTCCAACTCCGCATCGGTCGGGGACTTGGATGTGGTATCACCGACAAAGGAAATGCCGTCCGGCGCAATGATGTATCTACGTCTGGTATAGAGCATCGTCTGACCGCCGTTCTTTTCCGGCGCACGATCCATCTCATAAGGCACTGCCGCGCCGACATCCTGGAAGGTGATTGCGCCCTCGCCAAGGACATAGGTCGTGTAGCGCGTTTCCTTTACCACATAATCGTTTGCCGCCAGCGTCTTGCTGCCGAAATAGGGCGTTGCATCCGAAAGGTTGACCTGTGCGCCGGTTGCGCCGCTAGCTACGACCTTTAATGCGCCGGGCGTGTTTTCGTCCGCGTCAAAATACCCGGTTTCGGTCGGCATACCGTCATCCACCAGCACCAGTCTGCCGTTTAGGCTGCCAAGTGCCAGATCGCGCTGAATTCCGTTTTTATCGGTGTATTTCAGCCGCGTCATGAGGTTGAGGTTTTCAAGGTCTGTCGATACCTTGGAATGCATAATGGCAACGCTGAAAGAGGATTTTGCGTCTCCTGCCGCCTTTTGCAGCGCGGTATTCAGCGTTGTTTCGCCAAAGGTATTGGCGGTTGCGTTCCCGGATACGTCGCTGGTATGCGCCGCCACAAAGTCCGCGTTTCCTGCGTCGGTCATTGCGAAAACGCCCTTTAAGACGGACAAAAGCCCGGCCTGATATACATCCGCCCAGTATTCCGCAATGCCGCTGCCGACACGGGACATAAAGTCCACGCCTCCGGTGATATCCTGCGAGAAGTCCTTCTCCAAAAAGCCCTTTGCGCGGCCGATTACGATATACTGCTGCGTAAAGGTGTCCGGCGTGGTAGTGCCGATATCGGTTGCACCGTCGTAATTATCCGGCGACCCTTCCAATCTTCCGAAATAGGGCAGCGTTCCTTTATAGGAACCGGTTTGCGGTCCGAACAGCGCCGTCAGCCGCTTGTCGCCCTTTAATGCTCTTGATTTGTACAATTCGTTCAAATTGGTATTCGGAATGCTGCTGACGTACTGTCCGAACACCTCCGGGTTAAAGTTTTTGGTATCAAATAACATCGTTTATCATCCTTTCTTATTCTCCCTGCAAAGCACGGTAACGCTCCGGATTCTCCCGGAACAGTTTTAAGCGCTCTGTGTAATTCATGCCTGCAAACTCTTCTTTGGTTACCGAGGCCGCTCCGCCCGTTTTGGGCGTTGCGCCTTTCATCCGCTCATTGACGGCGTCCTGCAGCGCTTCACTCCACGCCGCTTTCAGCGTCTCAATATTGGACTTGGTTTCCTCCGCGCTCTTTCCTACGCACATTTTGGCAAACCGAATCGGCAAATGCTGCTCCGACAAAAGTTTTGTCGCCTCAAACTCCATGCGTTCTGTCTCATATCTGGCACGTTCGCTCTCGAACGCCGCTTTTTCGGACTGAAACTGCGCTTTTGCACGGTCATCTGCGGTCATTTTAGCCAATTTTTCACCCTCTGACCGCGCCGCGTTCAGTTTTTCTTCCAGCGATGCCGACCATTTCATCTGCGCCTGATTCACGCGGCGATCCACCTCGGCCGCCATCTCTTCCTCTGTGAACATTCTTCCTGCCGCTGCCTGTGTGTTGTTTTGCCCCGTCTGGTTGTTCGGTTCCGTTGCTGCTGCAGGTTCTGCCGCTGCCCCGATCGCACCCCCGGCCGTTGCAATGTTTTTTTCTTCCATGTTTTTACCTCCTGTTTGTGTTTATAAAAGAAAAACGCCTTGCCCTGCGGCTTGGCGTCTCATCTTTTTCAGATTGGTTTTTCCCGTTGCCGAAGCAGTGCGACATCGCCCATTTCCCAGGTCTCGACATATAGAATGTCGTACCAGATATCATCAATCGCCGCAACGCTTCCGGCCTTTAATATACCGTTTGCCTCGTCGGTATAAATCCGCGCGGTGACTTCCTCGGAAAGTCCGTATTCTTTCTCGGCAAGGCCGCCGTTATACGGCTGAAAATCCGCCCGGAATGCGCCGATCTTTTGAAAGGTCATACCGTCGTCAGCGTAACGCCGTCCGCCCTTTATTTCGCCGATTTCGACATCCGCATTGTAGAATACGCTAAATACACTCACTCGGCAGCCGCCCCTTTCGTTTTCGGTATGGCTTAAGACGGGATTCAAAATCCATGATCCAGTCACCGCCAACTGCTGCGGCGCCCTCGTACTGGACGCTGCGTTCTCCCTGCTTGACCGAGGCAATAGCGCCAAGCGTAGGGTCTGCCCGGCCAAAACCGCCCACGATATAGGCGCGCTGCACCATGATCGGCAATAGGCTGACCAGCGGCGCCGGATAGCCGTCTGTCCTGCAATAACCGATTACCCGGTCAATGCATTCGTCGATCAAAATTTTAAGTTTCGCATCCTGTTTGTCGTCTGTGATCCCCAAAAGCGCCTTTGCCTGTTCCAGAATCTGATCCTTATCCACCCAGATACACCTCCTTTGCAAAACGCATGGTATGGTGGTACACGTGATGTTCTGTCTCCTTCGGCAAATCCCGGCTAAGTTCACGCATCCATCCGGCATTCTGCATGATTTCGTTTACCATTTCCGTGATTTTTCCGGGCTGCGTACGCTGCTTTGCCCAGATGTCAATCTGCACGCGGGATAGCTGCGCCTGCTCGGCATTGTCTGCCCGAAATCCCTCCGTCGTAATCAGATTATAGTACGAGACAGAGGGCAGCGTCTCAAAATCCTCCGGATATTGATAAAACACCCTGATTCCTTTATCCTCCAGCACACAGAGCAGTTCATCCACCATTTTGTTGCTGTCAATCATCTTCTCATCCTCCCAATTCATCCAATAGTCCCTGTCGGATTGCCGCAATGACCGCATCTTTTTGACTGTACAGCGCCGGAACCAAAAACGGCTGCGGCGCCTGTCCCGTGGTATAGACAAAACTGTCGGTTTTCTCGTTATAGTACACCCAGCCCTTTTTGTTGGTATGCGGTACGGACGGATCACCCTTTGCCCCGGTTCCGTACTCGACATAAATCCCATAGTCGGCTGTGGGGCCGATTACTACGCTGCGTTCTCCCTCGCTCTGCACAACAATACTGTCTGAAAGCCGTCCGGTGTCCTTCGGGCAATTTGCCTGTGCCTCTGCCCGCACAATCTCGCCGCCGCGCAGCAGTGCATTTTTGATATGACAGGCATTCTCCAGCTTTTCCGTCAGATCTTCAATGCCCTCGATTTGGATTCTGATTTCCATCTCCGACCCTCTCTTTCTGCATGAAAAAAGCGCCTTACCTTTCGATAAAACGCTTGTTATTTACTTTCCTATAGCATATGTGGTTGGTGCGCCGCAATACTCGCAAAAACGCTCGTCATCTTTGTATATACGATGTGCACAAAGCTGCGTTTTCTTCTCAGAACATTCGTTCGGCGCCTTTTCAAGTTCCAATCCGCACATCGTGCAGTAGTTGGACAGTTCGCCGTAACTTCTGCCGCATTTCCGGCATATCTTATTCATAAATCATCACCTCACTTTCTCACGATAAGTCACTATAAGGACATTTCGCGCATATCCTTCTCGCGCTTTCTATATCCTTTATTTCTTCAAGTTCTTTTGTCGATGAGATTTTAAACATACCGTTAAGACAGCATAAACTGTCATAGCAAAGATCTATATCGATTACCCTTTTATATACCGGGCAATAATGAGGGTTTTCGTAGTCTAAATCATTTGGCATATTTTTTCACCACTTCCATTACTTTTAAAGTTTCGTCGTCAAAATCTTCTCTTTTCCACGCTGTTTTATATATCCAGCTATCTTTTTTCTTTGATGTTATGCTGATTCCGTTATCATTAAAATACATATATCTACTGCCGTTCCACTGCTTGAAAGAAATGAATGCGTTATCTTTATAACTTCTGATTTCGTCATCTGTTATATTGCGTTCCCTCATGCGTTTCATGATGTGATAAGCGTCCTTACTTCCCGTATCAGGCAATATATACGCATTTATGCTTTTATCAGGTGGATATGCTTTACCTTTATTCGTGATGCCGAGTTTCATCAGTTCCCTATCTATCTTAACGTATTTGATCGGTCTGCCGTCTATGTTGCGATAATAATACTTGTAATCATTCCACTTCTCACTGTCATTATACTTCATCTTTTGGAACAAATCAAGCGTTTTTGGCAGATTTTCCTTGCCCAGACGCTCGGTATACCGCAGGTACTGCGCCGCGTCCGCGTGCCGGTTTCGGTATGCCTTGATCGCCATGCGCTGCTCGACCGTCAGGCTGTCCTTCCACTCCCGATAGGTCATATCGCCGCGCACCTTGTAATTCTTTCCCGTTGCCGGGTCGCGTGCCATTCTGGCGGTCAGTGCAACATCTCCTGCCACCGTATAACACATACAATGCGGATGAATCGGCGGTTTATTTTTCCCCTCTCTGGCATCCTCGACATCAAACGGTTTGCCGTCCAATGCTGCGCACACATCGCATGTTTTTGCCCCCAGCGTAGCATAGTAGGTGTATTTTTTGACCCCGATATCGCGGTACGTATCAAAGCGTCCCTGCTCAATAAAATGCGTGGTGTCCGTCTGGATCAGCCGATACGCGTTATAATAGGTGTTATTTGCCACTTTGGATAGCGCCTTCGCCATTTTGGGATAGCTTGATCCGCGGATCAGCCCTTCCGTGATAACTTCCTGCGCTTTCTCCGCCGCCTCTTTGGTATTGTCCCAAACCGTTTCGGAATAATTCTTTCCGTAAAACGGCGCGGCAATCACCTTTTCGACGGTTCGCTCCGGTATAAGCGCAAAGTCGATACCGCAGTTGAGGCCTTTTGCCATATCGTCTGCGGTTCCGTACCGCGCAGCCTTGTACACATCGCTAAGATACGCTGCCAGCGTACGGCTTGCCGTCCCCGTAATCTTCATCAGATGGGTGTAGGCACGCACCTTCACGAGTTCCGCGCGGTCTGCGCGGTGCTGATAAGCAGAAAACGCCTTTATCGCCTCGTTTTGCCGCCGCGCATCCGGCGCAGCTGCCGCGATCTTTGCAAGTTCCATTTTCGCCCGTTCGGATTCTGCAAAAACGGTTTCGTCACGCATCGCCTCTATGGTTCGGATATCCTCGTCGATGGCGGAAAAGGCCTGTCTGTACAGTTGAAGAATTTTGCTATACGTTATGCGGTCTCCGCGATGAATCTGTTTCTTGAGGCGTTCGGCACGCATGCGCCAGTAAAGATCACTCCGTGCCATCGCCAGAACCGTATCAGCCTGCGGGCCTGTCCTGGTTCTGGACAAATAGGATGAAAACGTAGCCCGATTCAGGCTTTTAAACCCTCTCTTCTGCAACTCTCTGATGATGTCAGTCTGCCGCTTGTCAAGTTCCACAAGCCTTAGTTTAAGTTCCTTTCTATTCATCATTGCTCTTCACCTCCTCTGCATATCAATCAAGCGCGTTTACAAATTTGTTGACATTGTAGGTCGAATGTTGTAAAATTAAGCTGCACACAAAATTTAAACAACCTTCGACCTATGGCGATCATATACGGTTTCGCCGACCGTATATGTTTTACCAAAGCAACCGGTAACGCAATCCGGCCTCGCCTACCGGAGGGGATGCCTGTTATCCGTGCCATGGTTATATTATACTTCGTAATTACGAAAAAGTCAATTTATATTTTCGTAATTACGAAACTTTGTGGAATATGAACAAAAAAGGAGACTAACTATTAAAAGTCAATAGTTTTTTAGAAAAAAGTTAAAAGAAT
>CAVGTH010000051.1:0-12112 GCA_963632045.1 Roseburia faecis
TATCTCATAACAAAATATTCTGGAATGTAACACATCTATTGTAAACCTACATAAGAAGTCTGTAAACCTTAAATTTCGATTACAGTCACGCACGATGTATGCCGCATCTTTGACAAGAACCTTGTTTTATCAGGATGCTGCTGCAAATTCCGACTTTAAAATTTTCTGCGGCGTCGGCGCATAAGGCGTAAAATCCTCGTTCCAGCCAAAGGCGTGCATATCGATCTGCGTCACGCTTTTCGGAATCGTGACCTCGTTTAAGTTGTTGCAGCGGAAGAACACCACATTATTTAAGTTTTTGCACCAATAAAAGCCGAGCTTTGAAATGGATTTTAAAGTTGACGGAAATGTAACCGAGGTGATATTTGACATCCCAAATGCGGAAATGTTTTGTATTTTCTTTTCCGGACACGCATTTGCCGCAAACTCCACTCTCGCAAAACAAAGGCAGCAAAGGCCGCCATTGGTACTCCACCTCTTGGATATCGCCTGCCGCCCCAGATGGATCACCATAGGCCGGTATACCCGGTATTACCCGGGGAATCACCTTCTCCATACCTTGGCTTTTCCATTTTTGTATGCTACACTCGTTGTACACCGTACACTGATGTCCGATGCAAGACTTTTTTACCAAAAATTCACTTTGCAAGGTATAGCCGAAAGAGAGTAATCCGAACTCCGATTTTGGGAGGCGGATTTCCGCTTTCGGCTGCCCTGAATCAAGGAAAACATCTGTTTTCGATCGCCAAAATTGCAAAACTGATTCACATCACACGATAAATTATACCAGATTACGAGGCAAAGGGAGTGGCACCCATGTTTCATGAAAAGTTGAACGAATATTTTAATCTTTTGCATTGCTCCGGCAAGGAATTTGCCGCACAGGCAGGCATCTCCGAGGCAACGGTAAGTCGCTATCGGTCGGGTGCAAGAACACCCAAGCCCCATTCTTCAGATATGAAAAAAATATGCCGCACCATTTCGGCCATGGCCGCCAATGCGGAATTTTCAAAAAAATATATGTTCGGGCTGGCCGTCATGCTGAAAAAGGGGCTGCGCCTTCATGTGGTTCACAACCTAAACCGCCCGTTTCATGAACTTATGTTAGGCCTTGCCTGCTGGATCCCCTTATATATGACAGGGCAGATCTCGCCCTACTACTTAAAGGGCGTCCACAACCAGATTTTTTGTCACTTTTTAAACGTATCCGGCGCGGCCGCCCTGTCCGGCAAATGCATCTCCGGCTTTCACGCAAAGGGCAAATACTATCTGACAAAAAGCAAAGACGAGCTTTCCTATTATCGGGAAAGGAGCGCCTGCATTTTGGAAAAAGCAAGCCGGCTGATGGAAATATACCGGGATGACCGCGCAGAGGAGCTTTCCACGTGGCTCCTGGCCGACGCACACGCAGGCGGTGCGCGGCGGAGTATTCTTTCTGCGCCCCCAATCTATACGGCGTCGGAAGATTTTTTGGAGCGCTTTTTAGACAGACGGAATGTCCCCGCAGAAAAAAAGGAGAAAATTCTTCTCCGTGCCGCTGCGCGCCGAAGCCAAATACTCCAAATTTTAAAATCCAACACCGTCTCGGACGAGATACCGCCCCCCAGCCAAGACGCGTTTTTAAAGCAGCCGCCGGCGCTCTCACTGTCACTGATGTTTGGCGATGACACCTTTATCTATATCTATCCGGAATACATGGAGCATTTGCGCCTCACCGAGGAATTTGCCAAAAAAAGGAGCGCTATTCCGTGATAAAAACCAAGGAAAGCGCCTTTTTCAATATTCAAATCACCATGCGCGAAAACGAATCCGTGCTGATCTCCAAGAGCAACGCACCGGCGATCCATTTTCTGATCCATCACCCGATTTTAAGGGACACGATTGAGCATCTGGATTTTACTTCAATCATTTAATTTTTCTTCCATCAGCTTTGCCAGCTGCTCGGCGCGCTGACGAATCTTATTTTCGTCCTCGCCCTCAATCATGACACGCACCAGCGGTTCCGTCCCGGAGGGGCGGATCAGCACACGGCCGGAGGACTCGAACTCCGTCTCGATTTCTTTCATCAATTGTGCGATCTCCGGCACCTTTTGATAGGCTTCTTCTGTCTTGTACTCATTTTTCACCTTTGCATTGACCAAAACCTGCGGATAAACCTTCATCACCGAGGCAAGCTCCGACAGCCTTTTTTTGCTGCGGCGAATGACCGACAAAAGCAAAAGTCCGGTCACCAGTCCGTCTCCGGTTGTGTTATAATCCAGTAAAATCACATGCCCCGACTGCTCGCCGCCGATTTTGTGTCCGTGCTTTAACATTTCTTCCAAAACGTAGCGGTCACCCACTTTGGTACGCTTGATGGTAAGTCCCTCTCGCTCTCCCATCACAAAAAAGCCAAGATTGCTCATCACGGTTGCCACAACCGTGTTATCCGGCAGCTTTCCGCGCGCCTTCATATCCAGCGCACAAACCGCCATAATCTTGTCGCCGTCCACATATGCTCCGTTCTCGTCCACTGCAAGCACACGATCCGCATCGCCGTCAAACGCCAGTCCTGCGTCAAAGCCGCCGCCTTTTTTGACATATTCCATCAGCCGCTCCATATGTGTGGAACCGCACCGGTCGTTAATATTGATTCCGTTCGGCTTATCACAAAGCACCGTCACCGTTGCGCCCAGTTCCTCCAGTGCACGCTTTGCCGTCACCGAGGAAGCGCCGTTTGCGCAGTCAATGGCAACGCGAAGTCCGTCCAGGCGGCCGTCCACCGTGCTTTTTACAAAATCGATATAATCGCGCACCAAACCCTCCGCGCGGGAAACATGGCCGATGTTCTCATGCGTGGGGCAAACGATTTCCTCCGTATGATCCAAAATAATGGCCTCGATCCGCTCCTCAATCGCATCGCTCAGCTTATAGCCCTCTTTGCTGAAGTATTTGATGCCGTTATGCTCAAACGAGTTATGCGATGCCGAAATCATCACACCGGCATCATAAGCATGGGTGCGTACCAGATACGCAATGGCCGGCGTCGGAATCACACCGACCAAAACGGCCTCGGCACCAACGCTGCAAATCCCGGCAACCAGTGCCGCCTCTAAAATATCGCCGGAAATCCGGGTATCCTTTCCAACCAGAATTTTGGGCTTGCCGCCGCACTCCCCGGTCAGCACATAAGCACCGGCCTGACCGATTGCAAACGCCAGCTGCGGCGTCAGTTCCTGATTGACAATACCGCGCACGCCGTCTGTTCCGAATAATCGACCCATATTTTTGTCCTCCAATTTTATTGCTCACGCAGAGCATATTTCTGTTATAAAATAGCACATTTCTATTATTATAGAGGAAAACCGCTTATTTGTCAATTCCTATCTTTGTTAAAATTTCCATTGCAACACGGATTCCGTCCACCGCCGCGCTCACAATGCCGCCGGCATAGCCTGCGCCCTCGCCGGCCGGGTAAAGGCCGTCAAGGGTTACGCTTTTCAGTGACGCGTCACGCAAAATCCGCACCGGCGCCGAGGTACGCATTTCGACCCCGGTCATCACGCCCTGTTTGGAAAAGCCGGGCATCTTTCGTTCAAAATCAACCAAGCCCTCTTTCAGGCTCTCTACGATAAACGGCGGCAGGCAGTCACGCAGCATGGCAAACCGCCACTTTCCCGTAAAGCTTGGATTGATTTCCCGCAGCCGGTCGGACATACGATCCGCCAAAAAATCACGGACACACTGTACCGGCGCGGCGCCGTCACCGCCGCCGGTGCGCCATGCCGCCGCCTCATACTTTCGCTGAAATTCCATACCGGCCAGCACCCCGTCCCCGGCAAAATCCTCCGGGCGCACTGAGACTACGAGGGCACTGTTGGCGTTTTCAAGATCACGCCGATACTCGCTCATTCCATTCACCACCAGATGCTCCGGCTCGGACGAGGCATTGACTACCTTGCCGCCCGGACACATACAAAACGAATAGCAGCTGCGTTCCTTTCCGTTATGAACCAGCCGATAATCCGCCGCCGGCAGCCCAAGTTCCGCGCTGCCGTACTGAATGCGGTCAATCATCTGCTGCGGATGCTCAACGCGCACTCCGGCGGCAAATGCCTTGGGCTGCATCGCGATGCCGCGGCGCTCCAAAAGCCGATAGGTGTCACGGCTGCTATGTCCCAGCGCCAAAACCAGGTTTCTGCACGCGATTTGTTCCCCGTGATTGACCATAATGGCTGCCAATTCGCTATGTTCTGCCCGGATATCCGTCAAACGGGTCGAAAACCGTACTGTGCCGCCCAGGCGGATAATTTCTTCCCGCATGGAGCGCACCACCGGGCGGAGACGGTCTGTACCGATATGCGGTTTGGCACGGTACAGGATATCTTTGGGCGCGCCGTGCCGCACAAAGGTTTTCAGCACATATCGCTGCCTGGGATCTCCGATCCTTGTATTCAGTTTTCCGTCCGAGAACGTCCCGGCGCCGCCCTCGCCGAATTGCACGTTGGATTCCGGATTGAGTTTTCCGCCGTTCCAGAACTCTGACACATCGGCGGCTCTTTGATCCACGTCCCGGCCGCGTTCGATCAAAAGCGGACACGCGCCGGCTTTTGCCAAAACATAAGCCGCAAACAGGCCGCACGGCCCCATGCCGACCACCACCGGGCGAACTGTCGGGGGCGAAACATGCGGAATTTCCATTTCATCGGTCGTCTTTAACGGACGGATGGTTTCACACTCGCTGCATGTGCCCTCCTTAACGGTCGCGGCCACCTGATAAACGTAGTGGATATTTCCCTTGCGCCGCGCGTCAAGCGACTGCTTATAGATCCAAAAATCCGCCGCCAAAACGCAATGCAGCCGCACAATTTCTTGTGCGGCGCAAAGAACTTCTTCTTCTGTATGCCGAATCGGCATGTTAATCGGTCCTATCAGTATCTGCATACTCCATCACCATTTCATTTTGTTCCCGTTTTACTTTCCGTTTCGCTGCAGCGTCAATTCCGTTTCTGAAATATCGCGCAGAATCTTCACACCATCAGGAACAATCAATTTTACCTTGACCTTATCATTATCCGTAAACTTTTCGATCGGGATCGGCTCGGTCTGAATCACAGAAATTTTTGCCGTCAGCTTATCATCGCCGTAAATCTGAACTTCTTCCGGATCCAGGGTATAGCTGAGATCCTCCAAAAAGCGCGTCCGCTCGTCGGCATCTGCCGCAGAAAACTGCGGTGCGATTTTTACCCTGCGCAATTTAACGACCGCACAGTGTACCTCGCTCTCCTTCACGTCCTGATGCACGCGGTTCATCAGCGCATCCATCGCCAAAAGTTCTTTATCGTCCATGCCGTAAAAACGAATCGGCAAAACATTGTCGATATCCACGTCTGCGCCGGCATAGTCCAGAGTTACTCCGGCTTTTACGATCTTACCGATGACCGATTCCGGTCCCGAAATGGTAACGGAGTCCGGCTCTGCCACAATCGGCCCTGCCATGTAATCCTCTGCCAAAGACCCGGTTGTCTTGATCTCCAGACCAAGTTCCTTTTTGACCAATTTTTCCGTTTTTACGTCCACGGTATAGTGGCTCTGATTGGAAACCCCAACATTTTCAAACGGGACAACCACCTCGACCGGAACGGCCGTCTGCCCGACCTCGCTGATGCCGGACACGTCGGCCTTGGCGATAATCGTTTTCATATCGTATCGGCCCATCTTCTTACGGCTGCCTTTCAGCTTAATGCTGATGGAGGTCGCCGACTCGTTCACCACGCTGATTCCGTTTTCGTTCAATTGTTCCTCGCCGACAAACTGAATCGGAAGGTCGCGTACGCTGACCTCTACCGCCGGGTCCAAAACCAGAATAATGTATGCCCAGATCAGTACGGCGACAATGACCGAAATCACTCTTAGCACATTATCGTTGGCAAACATCTTTTTCATGATTTTTTGCCCCCCTTTACAAAGCTGCGCAAATCAAACTTTCCGTCAGGGCCATCCTTTGTCAAAACGGCCGTGTTCAAAAGCTGCACGATCCGCTCACGCAGGGATTCTTCACCGAACCCGGTATTTAAACTGCCGCGGTAAGCGACCGAGATATTGCCGGTCTCCTCCGAGACAATCACCACAACGGCGTCCGATTCCTCTGAAATACCGAGTCCTGCCCGGTGTCTGGTGCCAAGTTCCTGGCTGATATTGGGGTTTTGGGAGAGCGGCAGTACACAGGCCGCCATCTCCACTTTATTATCCCGAATCACGACCGCGCCGTCATGCAGCGGCGTATTCGGCACAAAAATGTTCTCAATCAGTTCGCTGGTTGTCTCGGCGTGAACCCGAATCCCGGAACTGATTAACGGTTCAATATTATCCTCATTTTCAATCACGATCAGGGCGCCCGTCCGGCTGTTTGCCATGGCCTGTGCACCGCGCGCGATCTCGCGGATGGTCTGCAGCGCCGCCGCGTCAAACTCCCCTTTGGAGTTAAACCATTTGCTCATGGTACTTCTTCCCATATGCTCCAGCACACGGCGCAGCTCCGGCTGAAAGACGATGAGCAGCGCAATCAAACCAAGCTGCAATACATTACTTAAAATATAGTACAGCGTGTTCAATCGGAAAAAGAAACTTGCCTGGGTCACGATCACCAAAAGGACAACGCCCTTTAAAAGCTGCATCGTCCTGGTATCGCGGATAAACTTAAGCGCCTTATAGACCAAATACGAAACCGCCAGAATATCAATCAGATCGGTAAACCGAAGCAATGCGATCTGATTCATCGCCGTATGATAAAAGTTCTGCCACCACATTGTTCCGATCCCCTCTTTTCTGAAATTTTTTATATGCTATTAATACGCCTTGCCCCAGTAAACCATCTTGGTCGCAGGCTTGCCGCAGCAGATACAGGTATCGCTGATCGCCTCCTGCTCAAAGGGAATACAACGGGACGTTGCCGTGGTATCTTCTTTAATCTTTAATTCACATGCCTCATCGCCGCACCACATTGCCTTGACAAAGCCGCCCTTTTCCTCCACAATGCTCTTAAATTCCTCATAGGTCACGGCCGAGTTCGTCTTTTCTTCGCGGTTTTTCCTGGCAGCCTCTAACATCTGCGCCTGGATTTCATCCAGCATGGCGGCAAGCTCCGTCTCGATATCATCGAGCGAGACAAACCGCTTGCTGCGGTCAATGCGGCTAACCAGTACGGCCTGGTTCTTTTCGATGTCCTTCGGGCCAAGTTCAATACGAACCGGCACGCCGCGCATCTCATATTCGCTGAACTTCCAGCCGGGCGACTTTTCGCTGCTGTCAAGCTTTACACGGAAACGGTCACAGAGGCGGTCATACAGTGCACCGGCCGCGTCCAAAACGCCCTCTTTGTGCTGCGCAACCGGCACGATCACTGCCTGAATCGGCGCAATCCTCGGCGGCAGCTTTAATCCGGCGTCATCGCCGTGCACCATGATGATGGCACCGATGATTCTGGTCGACATTCCCCAGGAGGTCTGATGAACATATTCCATCTCATTATTCTCGCTCAGGTACTGGATTCCAAAGGCTCTTGCAAAGCCATCCCCAAAGTTATGGCTGGTGCCGGACTGCAGCGCCTTGCCGTCATGCATCATGCTCTCGATGGTATAGGTCTCCCTGGCACCGGCAAACTTTTCCTTTTCGGTCTTTTGACCCTTGATTACCGGAATCGCGAGTTCTTCCTCGCAAAAATCGGCATAGACATTCAGCATTTGGATGGTGCGCGCCTTCGCTTCCTCTTCGGTGGCGTGAGCAGTATGTCCCTCCTGCCACAAAAATTCCGCACTGCGGAGAAACGGACGGGTTGTCTTTTCCCAGCGCACTACGCTGCACCACTGGTTATAAAGCCGCGGCAGATCCCGATAAGAACGGATTGTACCGGCATAATGCTCACAAAACAGCGTCTCAGAAGTCGGGCGGACGCAAAGCCGCTCCTGCAGCTTTTCATTGCCGCCGTGGGTGACCCACGCCACCTCCGGCGCGAATCCCTCCACGTGATCCTTTTCTCTCTGCAAAAGGCTCTCCGGGATAAACATCGGCATATAAACGTTCTCCACGCCGGTCTTTTTAAACCGCGCGTCCAGGTTTTTCTGGATATTCTCCCAAATAGCATATCCGTAAGGCTGAATTACCATACATCCGCGCACGCCGGAATAATCGCAAAGCTGCGCTTTTTTAATAATATCGGTATACCATTGGGCAAAATCCTCGCCCATAGGGGTAATTTCTTCTACCATTTTTTTATCTTGTGCCAAGTTACTCATTCCTTCCCAAATCTACCGAAGGTACACTTAAAATCTATATTTTAAAACCTTCATAAATATTCTATTATAGTATAAAGGAATTTCAACAAGGTGTCAAGGCTTGCCGGCATTTTTTTCGGCGGTATATTCAATTTTTTGTGACAGAACAATCCGCGGCAGACTATTTTCCGCCGCAGCTGACGCGGTCTGAATTTTTAATCTTTACATGCGTACGCCGGTCTGTTATAATGGAAATACAAACCAATCCATTATGGAGGGAGTTTTAAAATAAAAACAAGACCGGGGCTGTACAAAGCCCAAAAACCAACACATCAACCATTAACAAAACCGTTCGGCAAAAAGTTTATGTCGCTTGTGCTGTGCATTTGTATGCTAACGGCGATGCTTTCGGCAATGCCGATAACAGTTTCGGCAGCGGCAAGCGGCACTTGCGGCGATAATTTGACATGGACGCTTGACGATAACGGTACGCTCACAATAAGCGGTACGGGAGATATGCTAAATCGGTATTATACTAGTGTTTTTCCTTGGTATAGCGCCAGAGAAAACATAAAAACTGTAATTATTCAAAATGGCGTTACTTCTATTGGCCCATATGCGTTTTTTGATTGCGGCAGCCTAAAGAGCGTAAACATACCAAACAGTGTTACTTCTATTGGTCATTATGCGTTTTATTACTGCGAAAGTCTCACAAGTATAACTATACCAAACAGCGTTACTTCTATTGGTGATAGTGCGTTTTCCGGCTGCACAAGTCTCACAAGCATAACTATACCAAACGGCGTTACTTCTATTGGTCATTATGCGTTTTATTACTGCACAAGTCTCACAAGCATAAGCATACCCAACAGTGTTACTTCTATTGGTAATAATGCGTTTTATTACTGCACAAGTCTCACAAGCATAAGCATACCCAACAGTGTTACTTCTATTGGTAATAATGCGTTTTATTACTGCACAAGTCTCACAAGCATAAGCATACCCAACAGTGTTACTTCTATTGGTAATAATGCGTTTTATTACTGCACAAGTCTCACAAGCATAAGCATACCCAACAGTGTTACTTCTATTGGTAATAATGCGTTTTATTACTGCACAAGTCTCACAAGCATAAGCATACCCAACAGTGTTACTTCTATTGGTGATTATGCGTTTGATTACTGCAAAAGTCTCACAGATGTATATTACACCGGCAGTAAGGAGGAATGGGAAAAAATCAACATAGCTTCAAACAGCCGCATTACCGACGCCACGATTCATTATAACTGTGTTGATAAGTCGGACGGAGCGTGGCAGGGCGCGACAGAGGACATAAAAAATCAAAATTCAAAAGAATTGAAACTTGCGATATATCAAAACAAAAGCGACAGCGCAAAGACGGATGATGCATATGCTCTGGCATCGGGTGCATCGGTATCAAACAATATCGATTCCGCCGTTTCGGATTCAAGGGGTATGGTTACTTTAAAAAACAGCGGTGATAACATAACGGTTAAAAAACAAGGTTATCTCGAGCGCACCTTGACGGCAGGACGCGCGGCGGCGTCAAAGAATATATACCTACAGCCGAACAGCGGAAACAAGCCGATCATTCAGGCGGTATGGGTCGGCGATACCGATGTATACAATTCATCTTATTTCGTTGATATTACAAGCAAAGATACAATCAAAATAGAGGCAGAGGTTGTATGGAAGGGCGGCTCGCAAGGCAAGATATATCTGATGCAGGATTCGCGGCGCGCCGAATTCGGCGGCAACACTTTAAGCACCGTATTGAGCAATGATTTTGACGTATCAAAGACGATATACATAGTTGCCGAGGATACGAACGGAAACGCAACAAAGAAAAAACTTAAATTCAAAGCCGGCGGCGGTATGAACGACACCGTAAACGGATATAAATTGTCGTTCGGCGATTCTATATCGGGTACGATTCCGAAAAATATCCCGGTTATCGGCGGCGGAAAGGTCGGCTTGGATATTCCGATGATTCCGCTCACCGTGACGTTTGAGGATAACAAGTTTTATGCCGTACTCGGCTTGGACGTGGCAAAGGCAAGCGAGGATTACAGCTTTACGGCGAACATAAACGGGAACTCAACGACCAAGTACGAAAAAACAACCAAATACTTGTTTGAAAATATAAAGGACGGATTTAAAAAGTCGGCAGACAAGTATAACTTTTCAAAGCTGAAATCCAAATGGAAAAAGGCAAAGTACAATTACAGCGCAAAGCTCGGCTTTGAGGCGGATTTGACGGTTCTCGGATATCTCGAGGGATATGTTGATTCAAACGGCAGCGTTTCTTTGCTGGACGGCGGCGTGGGAATAAATCCGTCGTTCGGTATCTCGATCGGGTCACAGATTATACCCGTTCCGCCGCTGTACTGGGAGGCGGAGCTTAAAGGCGAAATAGAGGGAATGGTAAGCCTGTATATGAACGATACGGCAAAGAACTTCAAACCGAGCGGAAGCATCGGCGGAAGCGTGACCTTAAAAGGCGGCGTAGGATTGGGTGCGAGCGGCGTTGCCGGGGTTAGCGGCGGCGTAAAAGGTTCGATAGGTATAGATTGGGACATCTATGCCGCAAAACAAGACTATGTGGCGGTAAGCGGTTCAATCGGTGCGTATGTAAAGGCGTTCACCGGGCCGATTACGTGGATTGACAAGAGCTTTCCTTTTGCAGATGGGATCATATGGGATTATCCCTCGACAAGGGTAAATATGTTATCTCTCTGTGATGAAACTGATTTTTATAATGCCGATGAATATTCGCTGATTGACCGCGGCTATGCCGAAAGAGAATCAAGGTTTACGGCGAATGATGCCGATATTGAGATGTTTGCTTTTGCTCCGCAAAACAAGACGGAAAAAACGCTGAAAACAAATGTCTATACATATTCCGAGCCTAAGCTTGCCGAATTTTCGGACGGGACGATGCTTGCAATATGGCTTGATGACGACACAGCCAGAAGTGCGATAAACAGAACCGCCGTTGTATATTCGTATTATGACGGTGCGAGCTGGAGCGCGCCCGAACAGGTCAGCAATGACGGCACGGGCGATTATGCGCCCGACCTTAAAATTATTAACGATACGGCGTATATTGCGTGGATTAACTCTGATAAAAAGCTGAGTGATGATGCCGAAAAAACAGAGATATTCAAAACGTGGGAGATTTCGGCGGCGGAATTTGACAGGACGAACAAGGCGTTTACAAACATTTCGGCTGTCACGGATAACGCCGAAACGGATATGATGCCGCGCATTTTCGGTGACAACAGCGAAATATGCATTGCATGGGTTAAGAACTCGTCCGATGATATTTTCGGACAGTCAAACACATATTCGATTATGACAAGTACGCTTTCAAACGGAGAGTGGAGCGATGCAAAGGTCTATGCCGACGGACTTATGCCGATAGACAGCCTTGACGGATGCCGATACGGCAACAGCACATACATTGCGTATGCGACAGACCTTGACGGCGACCAGACGGATTGCACGGACAAAGAGGTATATTTAAATAAAAAGCGTCTGACGGATAATGCGGTTCTCGATTCAAAACCCGTATTCTCAAATGACGCGTTATACTATTATTCGGGCGGAGAAATCGTCGAATATAATTTAGCTGACGGCTCATCAAAAACGGTTGCCGAGTCGGTTTCGACAGACCGTTTTGGTGTTATATCCGACGGCAAAAACAGCGCGATTGTATACGGAAGTTCGGATTCTTTGATAACAGAATTGTCGGCGGTTATGTATGATTCGGAAAGCGAAAAGTGGGGCAAGAGCATAACGCTTACCGACCTCGATTCGGATATAACAGGATATTCGGG
>CAVGTH010000051.1:12122-12483 GCA_963632045.1 Roseburia faecis
GACGGAAGGATGAAGTTTATAATAAACAAGACGGCGATAACGGGGGATATTGATTCCGAAAATCCTTACGGACAAACGGATGTTTCGTTATTTACCGTAACGCCCGGATATGACCTCTCGGTCGGCGATGTGTTTTATCACGAAGAAATGCTTTTGTCCGGAAACACTCTTGAACTGTACACCGAGGTTAAGAATTTCGGCGAATTGACCGTAAACGATTATAAGGTTGAGATATCCGATAACAGCGGAAAGATTCTTGCGACAACGTATAACAAAGACGCAATTTTGCCGGGTGAAACCGTGGATTTTACGGCGTATTATCCCCTCGGCAATGACGATTTTGTTCCGCATAACATAAAGC
>CAVGTH010000052.1:0-2298 GCA_963632045.1 Roseburia faecis
GCTGTTTTGTTGTTTCGGAGCGCTCTACTTTTATATTACCTTTAGCGGTGAGGCTTATTTTTGCCTTAATTCTGCCCGTTAATTGTACCTGGGCGCTCTGTATGTTTCTATTTGCTATCTGTTCGGCTATGGTTCCCAGAAACTCTATAGACGCCTCATTTTTAACAGTAGAAAATCCGTAGTCCTCGGCGCCCTCTCCGAATAACATTCCGATTCTAAATTTTGCCGATTCTATTTGCTCCTCCAGATGGGCGTAATATTGAGCCTCTCTGCAAGTACAAACCCTCGTCGCGTGTCTGTTGCGTTCCTCCTGGGTTAATCCAGATTGAAAACCAAAGGACGAATATTGTCCGCAATATACACAAACCTCGTAAGCCTGTCCCGTTTCAATATGTAGGCTTTTACATCTTAACGTCGCTATCTGGTTTATTTCGGTTTCTGTTAATGCTTTCGGATATCCGAAATCGACAGGAGAGCCGCACTCTAAACATATTCCTTTATATTTCATAGAATCGCCCTCCGTTATTCTTGCGCCGCTTCTATGTTAGAGAGAGCGTCGTCGAGAGAGGATACGGCACATTCCAACTCCGAAACTGCCGCGTCTGCTACTTGATAACGTTCCGAGTTCTGTAAATTTTCGGGCATATTGTCCCTGTATTCTTCCTCCTCGGATAAAACGTCCTCGAGGTCTGTTTTTATATCCTCGAGTTTTGAATAAATTTCGTCTAACTGTTTTCTCCTTGCTTTGTTCATAATAAACCTCCTAAATTCATTTTAATATTTTTAATATTTCTACTGCTTGCTCATACGTCAGCTCTCGGAGAGTATCTATGGCAAACCACGCCTCCGATATTGTACGCTCCCGCTCCGTATATTCTTTATACTCTTTCTTTAGCGAAACAAAAGCGTTTTTAATTTTCTGTAGTATATTCCGCATACTGCACCTCCTAAAACGTAACTGTTATATTGAGAATTGCGGCGGCTATCCAATATATGAGCTTTTTATAGTCGCCAGAGAATCCGTAAACGAACCCCGCTCCCAGGTCTAAAATTATCAATATAACAGGAAAAATATATTTATTCATTGTCTGCGTCCTTTCCTTGCAATCTTGCAATACTTATCTATCACGTCATAAGCCAAGTTCCACATAAGCCAATTAACGTCCTTATAGCTTTTCGCTTTTGCAATTCCCTCCCAGGTTGCGCGCTCCGTTTCCGTCATTATTTCGCAAACGTAATCAAAGTAATTTTGTCGGGCGGCGGTTAATTGCCTTTTTTGCCATTTTTCAAGTTGAGCGTTTAACTCTTTTTCTTCGCTCTCGGTATAATTAACCATTACGGAGCCTCCTTTAACTGTGTTCTGTCTGGTGAGGCTATCGTTACAGAATGTCCGCACTTATCGAATAACTCTAATTCAAGTCTGGGCGGCTGTCCTTTTAGTTTCCGATATATAAGCGCCGAAATTCTCTCGTATTCTATCCCGTTGTATATAACGGGCGCCTCTGCGTAATATGCTTTCTTTGCTTCATCTGCTGTCATAAAATAAAATCACTCCGTTTTATTTTTAATTTACCGCCGCTCTGCGGCAACCGCGGCGCTTAACGTTTTCCTGGTAGTTCTGTTCGGCTACGTCCGCGCTGTAGCCTGGTCTATGGTTGTTGTCTGTTTTGCCTGTATATCCGCGCTCTAATTCGCGGTAAATAGTGGCTGTATGTACTCCGAGGCTGTTCGCAATATCCAAAGCACGGGCGTTCTGGGAATACATTTCCTCGATTTTCTTTCTGTCCTCATAGGTGAGTAATTTATACTCTCTCAATGTTAGCCGCCTCCTTTCCATAAAAAAATAAATGCAAAAAGATGTTAAATATCTTTTCGCATTTATTATAAAACTTTATTTCTGTTGCGGAATTTGACAAGAGAGGAAATGCGTGGTATACTGATAAAAGTACACCAACGAGGGGGCGTTTCTTGTGAAACAGGGAGAGAAAACCAGGGAGATGGTGCTGACGGCGCTTTTGATCGCGCTTGGCATTATTATTCCGATTTATTTTGGCTTTTTGCGCGTGGTTCTGCCGCCAGCGTTTACGGCAACGCTGATGGCGCATGTTCCGATTTTTATCGCGATGTTTATCTCGCCGTGGTCGGCGGTCTTTACCGCGATCGGCACAACGGCCGGTTTTGCCTTTGCCGGGCTCAGCCCGGTGGTGACGGCACGCGCGGCGTCGCATATCGTCTTTGCCGTGGTCGGCGCCATGATGATTCGCCGCCGCTGGAATCTGGTTGCGGTCGGCGTGGTGA
>CAVGTH010000052.1:2308-11231 GCA_963632045.1 Roseburia faecis
GCGTGGTGACGGCGCTGCTGCATGCGCTGTTTGAGGGGTTGACGGTCTATGCCTTTTTAAAGTTCGGACTGATGGCCGCAACGGAATCGTCGTTTGTCTCGGCGGCGTTTTATGTGACCGGCGTGGGAACGCTGATCCATGACACCATCGATTATATCATTGCCTGCCTGATCGGCCTGGCACTGGCGAAGGCGCATGTCATCGCGCCCCTGCCGCCCGTTTTGAAAAAGAAGGCGTAATATCGGCGAACCGTCCAAAAAGGGCAAAAAACTGCCCCAAAAGGGCGAGCGCCGGTATCCGTGCGATGCACAAAAACAGAATTACAAAGCCCCGGTGACTTTATCCAGTCGCCGGGGCTTTCTTGTGTGTTGATCGATTCTATGATGCAAAAAAATTCCTTTTGAGCAGATCGCCGATGCCGTCTTTATTTTTTTACAAAGCGGTCGCATATGTACTGCTTTGCCTTGTTTTCCAGGCAATCGTCAAGCGGCGAAAGCCCTTCAAAGTCCGGGTACTTCCGCTTTAAGGCGCGTGTTAAAATATCGTCGCAGAGCATCGGATTTTTCGGCAGCAGCGGCCCGTGCAGATAGGTCGCGATCACGTTTTTATAGACCACGCCCTCATAGCCGCTCTCGCCCGTGTTGCCGTGGCCGTATACGACCTTGCCGAGCGGCGTGTGGCTGCCGATATGGGTGCGGCCGGCGTGGTTTTCAAAGCCGACGATCGGCTGCGAAAACAGGTCGCTCTTTAGCACCACGTTGCCGATCAGCCGGGTATCGCCGGCGTCGGTTGCGATGTCTAAGATGCCAAGCCCCTCAATTTTGGCGTCCGCGGTCTGATAGTATTTGCCCAGCAGCTGATAACCGCCGCAGACGGCAACCAGAGTGCCGCCGGATTCCACATAGTCGGAGATCTCCTGCTTTTTCTTTAATAAAAGGCTGCACACGATCTCCTGTTCCCGATCCGAGCCGCCGCCCACAAAGATGATGTCGGCACAGCCAAGATCCATACTGTGGTCGCGGTTGGTGCATTCGGTGACGGTCACGTCAATGCCGCGCCACGCAAGCCGCTTTTTCATGCAGGCGATGTTGCCCTTGTCGCCGTACAGGTTCAGCAGATCCGGGTACAGATGTACGATCTGAATTTCTCTTTGGCTCATTGCGCCTCACCTCCGTCTTTGATTTCTTTTTCCAGTTCTAACATACAGGTCTGGGTCGGGTAGAGCGCCGTGTAGTTCACCAGCACATAGCAGACCTCCGCGTCGGTGGCGCGGCAGCGGTTCAGCGCCTCTTTCATGCTTTTTGTGATGCAGTCCACCGGAACATCGGCATAGCGAAACCGCAACGAGATGTCATAGACGCGGATGCCGGTGGTGGTTAAGGAGTTGAGGTTTTCATCATATAACTTGTCAAAATCAACATCCCATAGCCAGGAGACGTCGCGGCCGTCGTTTGCCAGGTCGTTGATCGCGACAATGACGTCCTTTTTCCGCTTGTCCAGCATGACGGTCTGGATCGCCTGGTTGAACCCGGCCGGGTTCTTGGCAAGGTTTAGGATAAAGGGCTTGCCGAGGTCGATCAGTTCCATCCGTCCGATCTGCGGCTTGTAGTCCGCCAGCAAATCAGAAAAACGGTCGGTCGAAATGCCCATGGTCGCGGTCGCCGCATAGACGGCCAGAATGTTATAAATGTTATAAAATCCGCGGTAGTTGACGTCGATTGGGTTGCCGTTGACGGTAAACTTCATCGATGCCGAAAGATCGACATTGCGTGCGTCAAAGTCGATGTCGGGGCGCCGGTTATGGCAGTGCGGACAATAATAATCGCCCAGCTGGCTGTAATGGAAGAAGCGGTACTCCTGTTCCTTGCCGCATTTGGCGCAAAAGCGGCCTTCCTTGGTCTCGTCAATCTGGGGCAGAACCTGCTCGGAAATGCCGAAGTATACCGCGCGCCGTCCCTCGCCAAAGCCGGCGGTCAGCGGATCGTCCCCGTTTAAGATCAGGGTGACGTCACCGGCCATGTCGATGGCCTCGCGCAAAAGATCCATGGTGATGTCGATTTCGCCGTAGCGGTCTAACTGATCCCGAAAGAGGTTGGTGATAATCATATAATTTGGCGTAAGATGGGCAAACACCCGGCGCGCCGACGCCTCGTCGATCTCCAGGACGGCGTAGTCGGCCGAAAACGTGCCAAAAAGGTTACAGGCATCGGCAAACGCGGTCGCGATGCCGCCCAGCATGTTGGCGCCCAGACGGTTACAAACCGTGGTATAGCCGCGCTTTTGCAGCACCGTGTTTAAAAGGTTGTTGGTGGTCGTCTTTCCGTTGGTGCCGCAGGTGACGATGATCCCCTTGCGGATATTTTTACTGAGCTTTCGAATCAAATCCGGGCATATTTTTAAGGCAAGCACGCCCGGCGAAGAGGAAGATTTCTTCCCGATCAGCCGCCCGGCAACGCCGGCCAGCTTTGCAGCCCACACAGCAAGTAACTTTCTCATTGGTACGGTCTCCTTCATCCATCCGTTTTTTACTATTATACCGATTCTGGCGGAAAATTACAAGGGGACTACCTTAAAATACTGTTACAGAAAAGAAAAACACTTTATCATTTTAAACTGTTTAAATAATCGCCGATGCACTCGGCGGCAAGCGACAAGCCGTAGACGGCCTCAGAAAGGCTGTTTCCGCTGGAGCCGGTCTCGATAATCATACTCGCGTGGGTGGTGTGCCCGTTAAACCGCTCCTGACGGAGATTGATTCTGCGCATCAGGGTGGGATAGCGGCGCGCAATGGCGTCCTGCAAATGAATGGCGCATTTGATATTCTCTCTCCAATCCGGGTGGTACAGTCCCTTTTGATCCGTGCCGACCACAAACATCAGCTGCGCCGCCGGTTTGCCGTCGATTTCGGTCACCACCCTTGCCTTGGTGTTATCGTCATAGACGATGGAATCGCGGTGAATGTCAAACACCATCTGGATGGACGGGTACCGCTTTAAATAGTCCTCGATCGCGGCGAGCGCGTGGGCGTAAGAGCCGTTAAAGGACGGATAATCGTGCAGCGCGGTATCATGCACGGTCTCGATGCCGTGCCGGTTTAAAATGTCGCAAAAGGCGTTGCCGGCTGCAATGACGTTTTCAGATGGATCGGTGCTGCGATCGCTTGCCGTGATGTCATAAAAGGCGCTGCCCTCCCTTGCGTAGCTTTCGGTCGCGTGGGTGTGAATCACCAGCACCTTGGGGCCGTCCGTGTTCATGTCGATGGAGAGCGGCGCCTTCAGCGCCTCGCCTGGGTCCACCGTATAGGAGGTCTCGTTGCCGAGCGTGACGGCCTGACCGCCGGGCGGCGCGGCGTCAATGCTTTTGATGGCCGCCCGTCTCTCTTCCGGAATGGCGGCATCGTCCGCAGAGGGCGTTTGTTCCTTTGCCCTGGCAGCCTCCGCTGCTGCGGCAGCAGCTGCGGCGGAGGCGGAGGCCGCGTCCGGCTGCGCGGCACCGGCGGACGCGCTGCGCTGTGCCAGACCGCCGGATAAAATGGCGTCGGTTAAGGGGATTTCGCTTTTTAACATGGAGGAGGGGTCTTTGATATCCCATTGAAAGAGCAGGGAGAAGAGGGTGCTGCCGCGCTGCAAAAGCTGCGACCTGACAGACGGTGTACCGTTTGCGGTGACCGTTACGGACGGAATCACGTCATCTAAGATGGTTTCGGCATTGGGGGTAAAGGAGAATTTGGCGCGCTGCAGCGAGAAAGCGCAAAGCCTTGCGCCGATCAAAAGAAGAGAAAGCAGGAGAAGCCCTGCGGTGAAACGGCGAAACAGTTTTTTGCCGTCAATAATAATTGCCTTGTATTTTTTCATGTTGTGTGCCTCCGGCTTGTCTTTGTGGTTCTTTTTTTATTTTATGAGCCAAAGCCGGCGGTTAGAACTTTTTGATAAAAACGAAAAAGGCACGGCAGGGAATCACCCCTGCCGCACCGAAAGTTTAAAGATTTTCTTTGATTTTTTGATTGACGGTCTCCCGAAGCAGGAGCAGCGCGTCGTTGCTTCGCGGATATTCTTCAAAGCCCTGAATGTCAGTCAGCAGCGCCATCACCGCGTCCTTGCCGATATAGGATTCCAGCAGCTTTAGCGCCCTTAAATCCTGCAGCGCGTCATGAAAGACATAAAGCCGCAGCGATACCGTGACATCGCCCTGCTTGTCTAAGGGATAGACCACAAAGGCGTCGCCCGACGGGAAGCAGTCGCCCGACGAGGTGTCGGCAAAGGGATCAATGACGTACCGGGACTTGCCGGAGAACCAGAAGTTAAAGCCCCACTGCAAAAATCCCTCGATATCATGCTTGTACAGCTGATAGCCCAAAACGCGGTTGCGATAGGACGGCATCGCCATAAAGCGGTTTGCCACCTTTTTGCCCTGGCAGCAGCAATAGTACGCCCAAAGGGGCTTTACCGCATGCTCCACAAACGGGTTGATGACGTCTACGGGCACCGCCGGGCGGCGGATCAGCCCGTTTTCATAAAAAACAAAATCCGACAGCGCGTCAAAGAGGCGATCCTCTTCGATATGGAAAAGCAGCGCCTTGCGCACCTTTTCGTACTGTTCTCTGTGGTCGGCGTGCGGTTCGTCCGAAACGTGGAAAAGGCAGTTTTCATAAACGCCCTCCGCGGTCAAAAATTCCTTCAGTTTCGGCAAAAATGCATCCAAAAACGCGTGGTATTCGGGCGACATGGAATCCGTCTCCCAGCCGAAAATCTTCTGATAGCTGCCGTTTACCGTTGCCATGATCTTTGGCGCATGGTAGGCGCCCCACTGCGTAAACAGGTGCGAAATCTCAAAATATTCGATGCCGCAGTCCTTGCAAAGCCCGATCCACCGCTTTAAATTGGTAAAATCAAAGGAGTATGTACCGTCCGTCACGGTCACGTCCACCAGCTGATTGGTGGGGCGTTCACCGCCGATGTCGGTGTCAAGCGGCGGCGTAAAGACCGGCGTTAAGATCATGTTATGCCCGAACTTTTTGTAGATTTTGAGGTATTTTTCGGTTAAGGCAAAGTAGTCGTCGCTTTGCATCTCGGTATTGTGGAGGACGGACAGACAGTCCCCGTGGAACCAGCCGGTGCAGAGCAGATCCTGCTTTGGCAGCGCAGCGTCAATGATCTCCAGCATAAAGGTGAGTTCACAGTGCCAGTTGTGCTCGCGGTCGTCAAGCTTTAAGCGGATCGGATAGGTGCCGGCCGGGATCTTTCCCTCCGGCTCGACCGCAAACCAAAAGCTGCGCAGCTGCCCCGGAATCAGGCGCAGTCTGCCGTCTCTGATTTTGTAGAGCGGATCGGGGAACAGTCCCGGCGCCTTGGTGATGTAGTCATCGTCTGAAAAGGCGTCAATCGACGCCGGAAAGGTGGAGGGAACATAACCGACCTGATAGACGCTGATGCAATCGCTGAGCGCTGAGTCGATGGTGAGGTCAAAATATGCCTCTAAATTTTCGTGGTTCTGAAAGGTGCCGGCCAGCTGAAACGAGTAGATTTCGTTCTTTAACATACTGCCCTCGGTCTGTGCCTTGGGCATTGCGTCCGACGGAAATACTTTTTCCAGGCTGCTGATCAGTTTCCATTCATATTGCATGGTGTGTCACCTCGTAAATTCTTTGGTTTCTAAGATTTTGCGGACGGCTGCTGCCGGCAGTCATCGCGCCGCAGCGGCAATGCCGCAAGAACATGCCGCATACGAAATATGCCGCGTGTTCGTGTATTTTACTATAGCGGCGCAAAAATGTCAATCTATTCCCTGCCGTCCGTGCCGCTGCGGAACGCGGTCGGCGTGACCCCGACATGCTTGTTAAAAACCGTGCTGAAATGCTGCGTATTTTTATAGCCGACCTCGGCGGCAATCGCGCCGACGCTCTTGTCGCTGTGCAGCAGCAGATCCTTGGCGCGTTCGATCCGCTTTGCGATCATATAGTTTTTAATCGTGATGCCGGCGTCTTTGGAAAAGATGTTGCTTAAATAGTTCGGCGAATGGAAGAAGTGTTCGGCGATTTCGTTGAGCGAGGTGTCAAGGTGGCAGCCGATGTAGTCCTTGACATCGTTTACCAGGTTCATGGTCTTTTGGTTATTGCGGTAGGTGATGGCGGCAATCACCACATCGACAAAGTCCAGGATAAACGCCTCAATGTCGGTGAGCGACTTGTACTGCCGCAGAATCTCCCAGGCGTTGCTCTTGCTGAAAACCAGGTCGGGGTCTTGGTTGCACTGCATCAGACAGAGCGCCAGATGCACCAAAATCTCGTGACAGATCCGCTGCACCGCCTCGATGCTTGTCTGGCTGCGGCGGAAGTTGTCAAACAGCTTTTCTAAAGTAAACTTGGCGTTTTCAAAGTCGCCGGCCTTGACATAGCCGAAGAATTCCTCCTTTGGGAAGGAGTGATAGTCGTCAAAGCCCTCGGTCGATTCTAAGTCCGAGATACAAATGACCGAGTTAAAGCCGAGATAAAAGCTGTACCGGACGGCGTCCAGCGCGCTGCTGTAACTGAGATTGCATTTTTTGATCCCCAAAAGCGAGTTGCCAAGCCCGATCACAAACTTATCCGTCCCGTTAAAATTTAAGTAGGATTCGGCGGCGTCGGCGCAGCGCAGCGCCTCGCCCTGCGCCTTTTGCACCGGTACGGACGCGTCGGATAAGAAGAAGTAGATCAGCTGCGTGGTATTAAAAAACGAGAGCAGATTGGCGTGGTTGCCGGTAAAAATCTTAATCAGGTTATGAAAAATCCGATAATTTTGTTTGAACGAGTCGGTCTCCTTGGCGGATTCCAGCGAGACCACCATCGCCGTACAGGTGACGTTTTGGTCGGTGATCCCAAAGATGTCAGAGAGCGCCTCGGTGTCGATGTTCTCGCCGGAGATGATATTAAAAAAGTAGCCTAAAAGAAAATGCTTGCTCAGTTCCAGCTGCTTGGCAATCTGCGTGGTGTAGGAATTTTTCAGCTTTTGTTCGCGGACGTTGGTGATCTCCTTGGCGACGGCGTTGATGACGTCCTCGTCCAAAAACGGCTTTAAAAGATAAGAGCAGACATTGTTGGAGATCGCGGCCTGCGCATACGAAAAATTGTTGTAGGCGGTCAAGATGATAAAACGGCTCTCCGGCAGGTTGACCGACAGCTTTTGCGCAAGTTCTAAGCCGTTCATCTTCGGCATCTGAATGTCGGAGAGAATGATGTCCGGCTTTTCCGATAGTGCCAGGCGGTACGCCTGCTCGCCGTTTTCGGCCGTCAGTACGGTGCTGATCCCCTGTGCGCCCCAGTCGATCTCTTTCAGGCTGGAAAGACATAACGGCTCGTCCTCTGCAATTAAAAGTTTCATGTCCGATCTCCTCCGTTTCATTCGATGCCGCAGCACATCAGATACTACCATAATTATAAGTAGTATGCGCAAAAAAAGTCAAGATAATTTCACATCGCAAAAGAAAATACCGTAAGTTTACAAACGAATCGTAAGTTTACGTTGTTGAAACGCCGCTCTATTCTTGATAAAATGAAACATAGATAAGACGAATGATCGCTTTCGAAAGGAGAAAATGAGTATGAAGAAACGGCTTTTGGGTCTTTTTGCCGCACTATTTTTGGCGTTGGTGACGCAGACGGCGGTTGGGTTTGCGGCCGATCCGCCGGAACTGATCATTAACGGCGACAGACAGAGTTATGCGCTGACCTCGGTCAGCATCGGCACGGGCAATCACCAGATTTTAGCCCCGGCGGACGCGTTTGCCGCGGCAATCGGCGCCGCCTATACCGAATCGGGGAACATCGTCACCCTGGTAAAGGACGGCGTCAGCCTGCACTTTACCATCGACGCTGCGGCGGCAAAGGTCGGGCAAAAGAGCGTCAGCTTAAAAACCCCGGCAAAGCGCATTGACGGCGCGGCATATGTCCCGGTGGAGTTTTGCGGCGAAAATTTGCATTATCACGTGCTGCGTGAGCGTTCGGGCAACCGCGTCCGCCTGGTCGAAAAGACCGGCCTGACCGCCCCGGCGGTGTCGGACGAGATAAAGCCCGGCATGGATACCCTGTATTCCACCAAGCACCGCGCGGTGCCGACTTCGTTTCAAAAATCCAATCGGCTAGACGATCTGATTTATAATAAAGAGGATTATTCCGACGCGGTCAAACAGATCAAACCGGAGGATCGGGGGCCGCTGCCGACCGGAACGGTGATTTTTTCGCAGGATGACTTTTTGACCGGGATGGACGTCTCCCACGACGGCAAGGACGAGTGGGTGGATCAGTGGTGCAAGACCGAGATTGTCGATGTGTCGGAGCGGGACAATCAAGACTTTTTGTCCATGAAGGTCAAAATGGCCGGCTCGCTGATCGGCGAGGCCGACAACGCCGAGGCGCTGCCGTTTGACAAGGCGGTGCAATTAAACATCACCGGCGCAAAGACGGGGCTGAACGATAAGACCTACTTCTTTACCAAAAAGCTGCCAAAGCCGACGGCAGAGGATCAGTACGTGATGACCTATTATGCGCGGCTGGTTAGCGGCGGTGATGCGGATTCGGAGACCGGCACCGTCATGTTCCAGGTGCAGGCGAGTGACACATACGAAAAATCGACCTCGGAGGAGGTCACTCTGACCGGCGACTGGAAACGGTTTGACTTTCTGCTGACCGGGTTGAAAAACGCCGATTCGCTGCGCATTATCCCGTCGTATTACAAGCAGGTGATCCAGATCGGCGGCTTTGAGATCCAAGATGTCGGAAAAGATGCGGACGTTTCGTATTTTGATTCTTCCAAGACCGACCTGTTACCGGCAGAACTTGCGCCGGACGCAGCATGGAGAAAAGAGGCGCTCGACCGGATTGAGACGGTGCGAAAGGGCGACTTTCAGGTTATCGTTAAGGATCGGTTCGGCAACGTGATCCCGAATGCGG
>CAVGTH010000052.1:11241-12434 GCA_963632045.1 Roseburia faecis
AATATGTTTGAGCATGAGTTTAAATTCGGGATTCAGATGGATCTTGAATACGTCGAAAACAGCGGCGTGGGCGATGAGGGCAAGTGGCAGAACCTGGTGAATAAGCTGGAGCCCAACTTTAACGCCGTTTCGGTCGGCAATCAGCTGAAGTGGAGCGGCTATGTGAAAAATAAAGAGGGCGCGCAGAAGGTCATCGATGTGGCAAAGTCCAAGGGACTTAAATACGTGCGCGGCCACGCGCTCTGGATGCCGAGTAACTCCTATACCGAGGAGCCGCAGGCGATGTACGACCTTTTAAAGGATTCCCGGCCGGTGAATGAACGGTATACGGATCTGCTCGGCTTTATGGAGGATCATTTTGCCGAGATGGACGAAAAGTTCCCGGAGATTTATGAGTGGGATGTCACCAACGAGACGCACGGCAGAACCTTCTTTACCGATGTGTTCGGCGAACAGATCTTTAAGGATGTGTACCGGATCGCGACCGATAAGCTGACCCACGGCCAAAAGCGGATGCTTTGCGACAACCGCCAGTTTGAGGCGCCCTACTGGGAGCGGCTGGATTGGTTCAAAGCGCAGGGGATCGACTATGATGCGTTGGGGATGCAGGGGCATTCGTGCTGCGGAAGCTTCGACCCGGACAACAACTACCGCCCGACCAAGTTCTTAGAGGTATGGGATCGGTTTGCGTACGAATATCAAAAGACCTTTGCTGTGACCGAGTTCTCGATCGGTTCGGTATTTTCCGAGTACGGCTACGAGGGACAGGGTGACATCATGCGCGATATGATGATTGCGGCGTTTTCGCACCCGGCGTGCACCGGGTTTAACCTGTGGTGGCTGTCCGACTACTGGTCGGATTGGGATTCGCCCTACCGCCCGGATAACCCTGCCAACAACCGTAACGGCGCCGGCGTTTCGCCGCTCTACACCCTTTGGGGCTCTTTTGGCGCAAAGCCGGGAATCTATCAGTACCAGGATCTGCTTTATAACAAGTGGTGGACGAGGGACGCTAAGACCACGACCGACAAAAACGGCGTCGGCACGGTCAACGGATTTTACGGCGACTATGACGTCACCGTCAAAGCAAACGGAAAAACCGAAAATGTGATGGCGGCGTTCCACAAAGGCTATGAGAATGTGCTGACCGTTGTCGTAAAATAAAAAGGGAAATGAAAACGGCATAAAGTCGG
>CAVGTH010000053.1:0-12281 GCA_963632045.1 Roseburia faecis
ATAGAGGCGGTCGTGCCAACCACGGTTCCTACAATCAGACGGGTCAGCGGAAAGACCAGAATCATCAGAATCAAAAACGGAATCGAACGCAGCAGATTGATGATGACATTTAAAATCTGCAAAATCGGCTTGGGCAGCGGAAGAACGCCGTTCTCTTCGCCGGCGACAATCAGTACGCCGAGCGGCAGACCGATGATAACGGCAAAGAGTGTAGAGAGCAGCGTAATGTAAACGGTTTCCCAGATCGCAAGCCATAATTCGCTTTGCAGAATTTCAACGGCCTCTGCAACCGTGGGATTGGATAATAGCTGATTAAGCATGGTCGCTGTCCCTCCTTACTATAATATGCGGCGTTTGTTTTAAATACGCCACGGCGGCATCGGTTTGTTCCTTTCCGCCCTCGATTTCCAGTATCATGGTACCGAAAACCTTGTCGTCAATGCACTTGGTTTGCGCGGCTAAAATGTTGGCGGCAATCTTCTTTTCCATCGCCATTTTGGCAATGAGCGGCGAGGATGCGACCATGGCGCCGTGATAGACAACCTGAATCCGATTCTCCGCGCCGGCAATGGCGTTTTCTGCCGTGTCGGGAAAGACCAGATGCTTTGCGGCCTCGGACTGCGGCATCGTGAATACCCGGTCAACCTCGCCCTCTTCGACCACGCGGCCGCTGTCTAAAATGGCAACCTTGTTGCAGACCTTTTCCACCACGCTCATCTGGTGGGTGATAATAATTACGGTGATTCCCATTTTTCGGTTGATCTCACGGATTAACTCTAAGATCGACTGGGTCGTTTTCGGATCCAGTGCGCTGGTTGCCTCATCGCACAAGAGCACCTCCGGGTCGGTGGCCAGCGCCCTGGCGATGGCGATACGCTGCATCTGACCGCCGGACAGCTGCGCCGGATAGGCGTTTTCCTTGTCGGGGAGACCAACGGTATTTAAAAGTTCCCGCGCGCGCTGCCGTGCCGCCTGTTTTTTTACGCCGGCAAGTTCCAGCGGAAAACAGACGTTTTCCAGGCAGGTGCGCTGCATCAGCAGATTAAAGCTTTGAAAAATCATGGTAACCTTGCGGCGCACCTTGCGCAGTTCTGCATCGGAGAGTGTGCCGATGCTCTGACCGCCGATCAGAACCTCGCCGGCGGTCGGCCGCTCTAACATATTGATGCAGCGAACCAGAGTGGACTTTCCGGCGCCGCTCATGCCGATGATGCCGTAGATGTCGCCGTCCTCGATGGTAAGCGAGACATCGCGCAGGGCTTCCACGGTTCCGTCAGCCGTCGAAAAGGATTTTGACAAGTTTTTTAGTTGTATCATAGAAACCTCCAAACACAGACAAAACGCCGGTTGAAAAATCAACCGACGCGCAAGGCCGCAGAATTATATTCGCAGCCTCGGTCTGTTTGTTATCTTTTATTGCTGGCCGCCTTTGAGGGCATCCAGAGCTGTCTGCTTTCCGCCGTACAGTGCAATCGGCTCTACGTGGATTGCGCCGACCGATACAATGTGCGTGCCGTTTTCCTTGTTAAAGTCCTCCAGATAGGGCAGATGCTGGAAGTAGTTTGCGTCAACCTCGCCGCTCTCTACCACGTTGTTCGGCTGTACATAATCGGTAAATTCCTGTACTTTTAAGGTGATGTTTTTTGCCTCTAAAATCGGAGCGACAACCTTTAAAATCTCAGCGTGCGGCGTGGGCGATGCAGCAACCGTAATGGTTGTGCCGGCCAGTGCGTCATAATTCACGCTGCTGTCGTAGCCGTCGCCGGGGTTGTCAACCGTGCTGACAACGGCGCCGTTGTACTGCTTTTCAATAAATTCGGCAACCTGCTTGCTCTCTAAGGCAGCCTTGAGTGCCTTGATGGAATCCTTGTTCTCGTCGCCTTCCTTAACGGCTAAGATGTTGCCGTATTCGGAGGAAGAACCTTCGATTAACAGAGAATCCTTTACCGGGTTTAAATCTGCCTGGATTGCATAGTTCGAGTTGATGACCGCATAGTCCATATCCTGCAATACGTTCGGAAGCTGCGCTGCCTCTACCTCTTTAAAGGTGATCTGATAGGGGTTTTCGGCGATGTCTTTGATGGTTGCGGTGATGCCGGCGCCGTCTTTTAACTTAATGTAGCCGTTGTCCTCTAAGAGCAGCAGCGCGCGAGCCTCGTTTGTGGTGTCATTGGGGACTGCAACGGTAACGGACGATGCGGCCTTTTGGCTGCCGCAGCCGGCCAGTGCGGTCAGCGCCAATACCAGTGTGAGTGCGGTTGTAATCAATTTTTTCATCATAACTACCTCCAAAATAAATATTTTTCTATGTTTTTTCTATGATGTACGAGTTTTCAAGGGGCATCAAAGAGACTGCCCGGTGCCGATCCGCCGCGGTACGCGGCAGATCGGCCTATGGACGGAAATTTAGCGGATTGCCGCAAAAGCGTCGCCCAAAGCGTCAATTAAATCTTCAACATTCTCGATGCCGATTGAAAGACGGACGGTGTTGGGTTTGATGCCCTGCTCCAAAAGTTCTTCTTCTGTGAGCTGCGAGTGGGTGGTGCTTGCCGGGTGGATCACCAGGGATTTTACATCGGCAACATTGGCAAGCAGCGAGAAAATCGCAAGATTGTCAATAAACTTTTGTGTGGTCTTGGCGTCGCCCTTTACTTCAAAGGTGAAGATCGAGCCGGCACCGTTCGGGAAATATTTTTCATACAGGGCATGGCTCGGATCGTCCGGCAAAGAGGGATGGTGCACGGCCTCAACCTGCGGATGCTTGCTTAGATATTCCACAATTCGCAGCGCGTTGCTGACATGCCGCTCTACACGCAGTGACAGGGTCTCCAGTCCCTGCAGGAACAAAAAGGCATGAAAGGGAGAGAGGGTTGCGCCGGTGTCGCGGAGCAAAATAGCCCGGATATAGGTGACAAAGGCGGCAGGCCCTGCTGCGTCCGCAAAGCTTACGCCGTGGTAAGAGGGGTTCGGATCTGCAATCCAGGGGTATTTGCCGGATGCCTTCCAGTCAAAGTTGCCGCTGTCTACGATGACGCCGCCGATTGCCGTCCCGTGACCGCCGATGAATTTGGTTGCGCTGTGTACAACGATGTCGGCGCCGTATTCGATCGGGCGGATCAGATAGGGCGTTGCAAAGGTGCTGTCAATCACCAGGGGAATCTGATGATCATGTGCAATCTTTGCGACCTTTTCAATATCAATAATGTTGGAATTGGGGTTGCCCAGCGTTTCAATAAAGATTGCCTTGGTGTTTTCCCGGATGGCGGCCTCAAATGCACCGTCAGATGCAGGATTCACAAAGGTTGTGGTGATGCCGGCGGAAAGCGGAAGCGTATGTGCCAGCAAGTTGTAAGTGCCGCCGTAGATGGTCTGAGAGGCTACAATGTGCTCGCCCGTTTTTGCCAGTGCCCGGATGGTATAATCGATGGCAGCTGCGCCGGACGCAACGGCCAGTGCTGCGCTGCCGCCCTCCAGTCTTGCAATACGCTGCTCAAAAGCGTCCTGGGTCGGATTTGTCAGACGGCCGTAGATGTTACCGGCGTCACGCAGGCCGAAACGGTCTGCGGCGTGCTGACAATCGTGAAATACATAGGATGTGGTTTGGTAAATCGGAACGGCTCTTGCGTCGGTGACGGGATCGGGTGTTTCCTGGCCGACATGCAGTTGCAGGGTTTCAAAGCGATATTGTTTTTCTTTCATGACAAAATCCTCCTTGTTTTCTTTTTCGTGGTTGTTTCATTGCATGGTGTCATTATAGCAGAGCTTTCTGCCTTTGTCCAATACACAAAACTTATTGTTTGTTATAAATTTTTTTTATAACAAAAGGGCCGCCCGAAGGCGGCCCCAAAGTGCTGTGTTGTTGTACGCAGGGTTATTCTGCAAGAAGTGCCTTGACGTGCTCAACATCCCGGATATCGATCAGACAGGAAATCTCTGTTTCGGCAGTCGTAATCAGTTTGATGGGAATGTTGGCATCGGAGAGCAGAGAGAACAGCTCCGCGGCAACGCCGTAAGTATCCCGCATGCCGGCGCCGGATAAAATCACCTTGGTGTTGTTGCCGTTTAAGTCGGTGGAGATATCGGCACTCAGCGCCTTAAATGCCGCCGTGGCTTCAATCACGTCGGCAAGGCTCTCCTGCGGCACCGTAAAGGAGAGGTTAAACTTATCCTTATAGGGGGCGGTGCGGCAGATCATATCCACCGTCACATGCCGGTCGGAAATTTCATTCATAATTTTAGAAAGGTTCTGCGGGGTATTGGGGATATTATTGATGGTCACCAGTGCAACATCCGGCAAATATCCGATTTCGGTAATGGTTTTAATCATACGATCGTCTCCTTTCTTGATTTAGTTTTGTGATGCAATCAAATCTTTCATGGCATACAGACCCGGTTTTTGCGTTTGCAGATAGATCGCGGCACGTACCGCGCCGACCGCAAAAACTTCTTTGGATGCTGCGCTGTGCTTGATTTCGATCACTTCGTCCGTGCCGGCAAAGATGACATCGTGTTCTCCCACGATGGTGCCGCCGCGCACGGCGTGCAGACCGATCTCATGTTTATCGCGCTTTTTGCGCACCGAATGGCGGTCATAGACGTACTCGGTCGGGTAAGAAACTGCATCGGAAATCGCGTCGGCGATGGCAAGCGCAGTGCCGCTGGGTGCATCCAGCTTTTGATTGTGGTGCTTTTCGATAATTTCAATATCAAAAGTATCTTCTAAAATCTTTGCGGCTCTGCAAACCAGGTCGATCAGCAGATTGACGCCGAGCGACATGTTGGCCGAAAAGAAGATCGGAAGCTGCTTTGATTCATATTCCAGTCTGGAGATTTGTTCCGTCGTCAGTCCGGTGGTGCAGATAACGGCCGGGATATTTTTGGCCGCCGCAAAATCCAGCAGACTGTCCAGCATCGCCGGATGGGAAAAATCGATGATAACGTCAACCGGCTCGGTAAGCTGCGCCAAATCGTCATAGACGGGATAGGTGGATTTTTGTTCGGTGTTGATGTCATAACCGGCGCTGATTTGTACCGTGTCAAGATCGGCGGCCGCACGGGTCACGGCCTGACCCATCTTACCGTTTGCGCCGCTTAAAAGTATGTTTATCATTTGTTTCACACCTTTTTTATGAATTAGCCGAAAGAGAGCAATCCGAACTCGCCTCAATCGGCGTAATTTCGGAATATTTTGGTTTGTCGTCTTTGCCGGGCGAAAGCCCGCCGGCCTCCTCCGTTTTGGTTTACAGCAGTCCGTATTCCTTGAGTGCGGACTTTAAGGTTGCTAAGTTTTCATCGGTCATGTCGCAAAGCGGCATCCGCAGCGGTCCGACGCCGTAGCCGAGCAAATTCATCGCCGTTTTGATCGGGATCGGGTTGACCTCAATAAACAGTGCGCGCACCAGCTTTAACAGTTTTAAAAACTGCTCTCTTGCAGCGGCGGTATCTCCGGCTAGGTAGTTTGCACAGACATCGTGCGTTTCCTTCGGCAGGATATTGGCGATCACCGAGATAACGCCCTGTCCGCCGATGGACATAATCGGAACAATAATATCGTCGTTGCCGCTGTAAATGACAAGGTCGGTTTCCTCTGCAACTCTTGCTGCAAAGGCAAGGTCGCCCGTTGCCTCTTTGATGGCGTTGACGTTTGGAATCTTAGACAGTTTTTTTAAGGTCTCGATGCTAAAGCCAAGTCCGCCGGTACGGCCGGGGATGTTGTAGAGGATCATCGGAATCGTGATGCTTTTTGCAACGGCCTCGATATGGGCGCAAAGTCCCTTTTGGGTTGTTTTATTGTAGTAGGGGGCAACAACCAAAACGGCGTCCGCACCGACCTCCTGAGCGTAAACGCTCAGTTCGATGGCGTGGGCGGTGTCGTTGCTGCCGGTGCCTGCAATAACCGGAATCCGTTTGGCAATCTTTTCAACCGCAAAACGAATGACCGCTTTATGTTCTTCATCCGGCATGGTGGACGGTTCGCCGGTTGTGCCGCAGATGATAATTGCGTCCGTGTGGTTTTGAACATGGTACTCTAAAATCTCGGCAAGCTTTGGAAAGTTCACGCCGTTTTCATCAAACGGTGTAACCAAAGCGACTGCCGAACCTTGAAAAATTGGGGTTTTCATGGTGCCAGCTCCTTCCTGAATCAGTCAAAGTAGCCCTTTGCGGCTAAAAGCTCTGCCATCAGTACCGCACCGCCGGCCGCGCCGCGCAGCGTGTTGTGTGACAGGCAAACAAACTTATAATCGTACTGCGTATCCTCGCGCAGACGTCCCATGGACACGGCCATGCCGCCCTCTAAGTTGCGGTCCAGCTTGGTCTGCGGACGGTTATCCTCTTCAAAATAATGCAAAAACTGCTTCGGTGCGGACGGGAGCTGCAGCGCCTGCGGCTCGCCGGAGAAAGCCGCCCAGTCGGCTTTGATTTGCTCGATGGTCGGTTTGTTCTCAAATTTTACGAATACGGCTGCCATATGTCCGTCCGATGCTGCAACACGCAGGCACTGCGTGGTGATCGAGGGAGCGGCAGCGTCTACGATCGCATCGCCCTGAATCGCGCCCCAGATTTTGAGCGGCTCAATCTCGCTCTTTTCTTCTTCGCCGCCGATGTAGGGGATGACGTTGTCAACCATTTCCGGCCAGGTTGCAAAGGTCTTTCCGGCGCCGGAGATTGCCTGATAGGTGCAGGCAAGCGCCTGTTTAATGCCGTATTTTTTCAGCGGGTGCAGCGCAGGCACATAGCTTTGCAGCGAGCAGTTTGACTTTACTGCGATAAAACCGCGTTTGGTGCCGAGACGTTTGCGCTGTGCCGGGATAATCTCCGCATGTTCCGGGTTAATCTCCGGTATAATCATAGGAACATCCGGCGTGTGACGGTGTGCCGAGTTATTGGAAACAACCGGACATTCCGCCTTTGCATAAGCTTCTTCAAGCGCACGGATTTCGTCTTTTTTCATATCAACGGCACAAAATACAAAGTCTACCTGTTTTGCTATGGTATCAATGTCTGCCGTTGCGTCATAGACTTTCATTGTTTTCACGGATTCCGGGATGGGCGTGCTCATTGCCCAGCGGCTGCCTACGGCTTCTTCATACGGTTTGCCGGCGCTGCGCGGAGATGCTGCCAGCACCTTGAGTGTAAACCACGGGTGGTTTTCCATCAGGGTGATAAACCGCTGTCCTACCATGCCGGTTGCGCCGATAATACCCACGTTATACTGTTTCACAAAAGTTTCCTCCTTGTTGTACCTGATACAAATTTATGCATATTCTCTTAGTATAAAATTATATGCGAAGTTTCCGGATATGTCAAATGTTTTTTGGACAGAATTACCTAAATTTATAAAAGGTCTTTTGACGATTCCGACAAAAGCCGAAAAAAGCTGACGCGAACTGTGAAAAAAGTCTGGTAATTTCTCATTTTTTGTGATATGATAGAAGAGAATTTTCAGAATTTCGGAATTTCAGAATTTCAGAATATTTGCGGAAAGGCTGTGAGATCATGAAGCGGTTGTTTTTGATAGCGGCGGTTTTTCTTTTTTTATTTTCCTATGCGTCGCCCGTGTTTGCGGATTATACACTGGTACAGTATGTCCGGGTCGGACTGCTGTACGGAAACAGTGCGCCGTCCTCCGTTACGCTGGAGGCGGACTGCGGTTTTTCTGTCGGCAATTATAAAGAGCGCGAGTTTGAAGAAAAGAAGAAGGTCGCGGATACCAAGCTGACTGTGAGCCTCGGAAACGGTGCGGCGGTAGAAGTGAAAAACGCAGCAGGGGAGACGGTGTATACCGGTGACGGCAGTGTCGGCGTCCGCCCGGCGGCCTCCGGCATGGATCAGGTGCTGGCGCTGAACGGGACGACCTACCGCGGCGGAATCCACTGCATCCGAAAGGGCAGCGTGATGACCGTTGTCAATGTGGTCTTTTTGGATCATTATCTCTACGGCGTGATCTCGCGGGAGATGAGCCCCTCCTGGCCGAAGGAGGCGCTGAAGGCGCAGGCGGTCTGCGCCAGAAATTATGCGATGCAGAGTTTAAATAAGCATGCGGATCAGGGGTTTGACCTGTGCAGCAATGTGGACTGTCAGGCCTATGCCGGGACGAAGTTTGAGACGGAGGATTCTTATCCGCCGGTGGATGAGACGACGCGGCAGGTGCTGACCTACGACGGGGAACTTGCGCAGCTTTACTACTGTGCCTCTATGGGGGCAACCACCGAGGATGTGCAGTATGTCTGGGGAAACACCGTTCCCTATCTGATCAGCGTGGATAACAGTTATGAGGATACCGAGAATATTCCCAACGGAACCTGGAGCGGTTTTTTGACCTGTGACGAGGCGTCCGCCATCATGCGAAACAAGGGCTATGACATCGGAGATGTCACCAATATCAGCGTGCTGGAATATACCCCCAATCAGCGTGTTTTGAGGATGGAGGTTACCGGCACCAACGGGTCAAAAATCTTTGAGCGGGAGGCCTGCCGCACCATCTTTAACACCGTAACCAAAAGCCAGATGTTCCGCGTGACCGGCAACGGAGCGGGCAATGCGATTCCTGCATCGGTCTGCGCGACTGACGGCACCAACACGGCGGAAAAAGCCATTGACAAGCTGACGATCCTGTCCGCATCCGGCCGCGGCACCTTGCAGGGCACCACGCTGTATACCTCAAACGGCCAGTATCAGAAAACCTATGAATCCGTCAGCGCCGGCAGCGGTGACAACACCGGCTTTTATTTTGAGGGAACCGGCTGGGGACACAGCGTCGGCATGAGCCAGTACGGCGCCAAAGGAATGGCAGAGGCCGGATTTTCCTATGTGGATATTTTAAAGCATTATTTTGTCGGCACCAATCTGGAAAACGCATATTGAAAAGAGAGTGAAACAGCATCATGATAACAACCAAGGACTTTTACTATGATTTACCGCCCGAACTGATCGCGCAGACGCCGCTTGCGGATCGGTCGGCCTCAAAGCTTATGGTGGTAAATCGGGAGACGGGCGAAGTCAAACACAGGCATTTTCGGGATATTGTAACGTTTCTGCGGCCGGGCGATTGCCTGGTGATGAACAATACCCGTGTCATCCCGGCCAGACTCTACGGCGAAAAAGAAGGAACCGGCGGCAAGATTGAATTTTTATTGCTTCGGCGGATTGATCTTAATACCTGGGAGGTCATCTTAAAACCGGGAAAGAAGGCAAAGCCCGGCAGCCGTTTTGTGTTTGGCGGCGGTCTTTTGCACGCCGAGGTGCTGGAGATTGCAGAGGACGGCAAACGGATTGTCCGATTCCGCTATGAGGGCGTTTTTGAAGAACTGTTAGATCGCCTGGGCGAGATGCCGCTGCCGCCCTATATCAAAGAAAAGCTGGATGACCGCGAGCGTTATCAGACGGTGTATTCTAAAATTGACGGCAGTGCGGCGGCGCCGACCGCCGGTCTGCACTTTACGCCGGAGCTGTTAAAGGAAATCGAAGAAAAAGGCGTTTCGCTTGCCTATTTAACCCTGCATGTCGGTCTTGGTACGTTTCGTCCGGTTTCGGTCGAAAACGCCGAAGAACACGTCATGCATACGGAGCATTATGAGATTTCCGCCGCCGCAGCGGAGAAAATCAACCAAACCCGAAAAAACGGCGGCAGAATCATTGCGGTCGGAACGACCTCGGTGCGAACCTTAGAGACGGTTGCGGATGCAAACGGAATGGTGCGCGCGCAGACGGGCGAAACCAATATCTTTATCTATCCCGGATACCGGTTTAAGGCGGTTGACGCGCTGATTACCAACTTTCATCTGCCGGAATCCACACTGATGATGCTGGTTTCGGCATTTGCCGGACGGGAGCATATCTTAAATGCGTATCGGGAGGCAATTGCAAACAAGTATCGGTTTTTCAGCTTCGGTGATGCGATGTACCTGGAAGGAGAGACATCATGTTCACGTTAATTAAGCAAAACGGTGCGGCGCGCCGCGGCAGTTTTCAGACGGTGCACGGCACAATTCAGACGCCGGTGTTTATGAATGTCGGAACGGCGGCCGCAATCAAGGGCGCTCTTACGACCTTTGATTTAAAAGAGATTGGCTGTCAGGTGCAGCTTTCCAATACGTATCATTTGCATCTGCGCCCCGGCGACGAGGTGGTGCGCGATATGGGCGGTCTGCACCGGTTTATGAACTGGGATCGTCCGATCCTGACCGACAGCGGCGGTTTTCAGGTGTTTTCTCTGGCAAAACTCAGAAATATTAAGGAGGAAGGCGTTTATTTTTCCTCCCACATTGACGGCAGAAAGATTTTTATGGGGCCGGAAGAAAGCATGCGGATTCAGTCGAATTTAGGTTCGACCATTGCGATGGCGTTTGACGAATGCATTGAAAACCCCTGCGAAAAAAACTATGTTAAGGACTCGGTCGCAAGAACGGCGCGCTGGCTGAAACGCTGCAAGACAGAGCTTGCACGCCTTAACGGTATGGAGCAGACCGTCAATCCGCATCAGATGCTTTTTGGTATCAATCAGGGCAGCACCTATGCGGATCTTAGAATTGCGCATATGAAAGAAATTGCAGAACTCGATCTGGACGGCTACGCCATCGGCGGACTTGCGGTCGGCGAGACGGCAGAGGAGATGTACGGGATTATCGAAGCGGTCGAACCGTTTATGCCGAAGGAGAAACCGCGGTATCTGATGGGCGTCGGAACCCCGGTCAATATTTTAGAAGGGGTTGCGCGCGGTGTGGACTTTTTTGACTGCGTGATGCCAAGCCGAAACGCGCGGCACGGTACACTGTTTACCTCACAGGGGATCGTCAATATCTGGAATGCAAAATACGAGCGCGATGACGCACCGCTTGATCCGATGTGTCATTGCCACACCTGCCAAAACTTCTCCCGTGCTTATCTCAGACACCTGTTTAAGGCAAAAGAGATGCTGGCAATGCGGCTTTCGGTTATCCACAATCTGTATTTTTATAATCACATGATGGAAGAAATCCGGCAAGCGCTGGACGAAGATCGGTTTGCGCAGTACCGCGCAGAAAAGGTCGCTGTACTCGGAAACAGAATTTAGACAAAAAAGCGCGGCTGGCCGCGTTTTTTTCAGTTATAGGGAAATATAGTAGGGACAGATATCGGCGTAGGAGCCGTCATCGCAGCGAAAACCGCCTTTTATGGTGCCGAGCGGCAGAAAGCCAATCCGTTCATACAGGTGCCTTGCCGGGAGATTGGTCGCCACAACGGCATTGAACTGCAAAATTTTAAATTCGAGACGTCTTGCCTGCTCCATACAGTCAAGCACCAGTTTTTCACCGATATGCATGCCGCGGCTTTCTGACGAGACGGCGTAGCTGGCGTTGGCGATGTGTCCGCAGCGGCCGACATTGTTGGGGTGCAGAATATAAAGACCGAGGACTTTTTTGTCATCGGATTTTTCGGGTTCTGCGGCGCATTCGGCAACGCCGCAATAGCTTTGCTGCCCGAAAAAAGCAGCCGCGGCGGAGGGGGTTAACGGTTTCTCCTGCGGAAAGGCGTTCCCGGCGGTGACAACCTCATTCCAGATAGCGGTCATTGCGGCAAGATCGTGTGCGGTATATTCTCTGATGGTTACTTTCATTGGTTGGTTTCCTCCCTGCATGGTTTTGATATGATATGATGGAGCAGCGACAGGCAGCCCTCGTTAATGTCCCGAAAAGTTGCGTCAAAGTCGCCGGTATACCACGGATCGGCAATATCACGGGGGTTTGATGAAAAATCCAAAAGCTGCATGATTTTCGGACTTTCGCCGAGCATCCGCCGCATGTTTTTGATGTTTGCGCAATCCATACCGAGCAGATAGTCAAATGCGGCAAGATCGGCGCGCGTGATTTGTCTTGCGCGGTGGTCGCCGCAGGCAATGCCCATTTCATATAATTTTCGGCGGGTACCGGGATGAACCGGATTCCCGATCTCTTCCGTACTGGTGGCGGCGGAATCAATAAAAAAGAGGTGAGATAATCCCTCCTTTTCCACAAGGTCTTTCATGACATATTCCGCCATGGTAGAGCGGCAGATGTTGCCGTGACACACAAATAAAATTTTTGTCATATTGCGTCCTCCGGGATGGGTTGTTATGTTTGTTTAAAGCGGTTCCATTTTATCATAAATTACTGCTTCTGTAAAGCGGACGGATTTTTATGTTAGTGTCAAGTAAAAGTTGGCAAATTTTTCACTGAATTTTTGAACAACTTAAACAGATAGTATTGCAGCGTTTCCGTCACCGTTGACCGTTACTGCGATAAAATGCGTATCACAAACACACC
>CAVGTH010000054.1:0-12183 GCA_963632045.1 Roseburia faecis
TTGGGCGGAAATCCACCTCTTAAAATCGAGTTCGGATTGCTAACATCAGGCTAGGCACACGGGAGACGAACACAATATGGTTTAAGCAGGCAAATTTGTGAAAATAATGCGTAAAAATGCTCGTCAATATCGGCGCCTTGCAAGGATAACGATGAAAAAAGATTGTGATTTTTCAATCACAGGGCATATTGTGTTCGTCTCCCGTGTGCCTAGGACTTGAAAAAAAGAAAATTTCATATTATACTAGAAAAGAGAAGGAAAAAGAAAGGCTGAAAAACGATGCAATTATACCATGATTCCCAAAACAAAATATACAGAAATCCGCAGGGCGCCGTGCCGACCGGGGAAAAAGTGACGCTTTCGATTCAAGTAACCGACAAAAAAGCGCCTGTGTCGGTTGTTCTTCGGCTGTTTCAAAAAGATCAGGAGCATCGGCTCCCGATGAAAAAAATCCGCGACAAGGACGGTCGGTTTTTCTATCAGGTAAGCTTTGATGCCGGAGCGGAAACCGGGCTTTTGTGGTATGATTTTATCGCAGAGGGCAGCGATCAGACCCTTTATTATACCAATAGCGAGGATAAACTTGGCGGCGTCGGCGAAACAAAAGAGGCAATCGGCAGCAATAGTTACCAGATTACCATCTATGATAAAAATTATCGTGTACCCGGATGGTTTTGCGATCAGATTATGTATCAGATTTTTCCCGATCGGTTTTACGGGTATCATGAGGGAGAAATCCAAAAGAAACGGGAAGAATATATCATTCACGATAATTGGTATGCGCCGATCAGCTTTAACCGTCACCCGTATGAGGACGGGCCGGCCTGCAACGATTTTTACGGCGGCAATTTAAAAGGCATCGAAAAAAAGCTGGCGTATCTGAAAGAACTCGGCATAAGCGTGATTTATTTAAATCCGATTTTTGACGCGTATTCCAATCATAAATATGATACCGCTGACTATAAAAAAATTGACCCGATGTTCGGCACAGAGCAGGATTTTAAAGAGCTTTGCGCCGCAGCCAAAGAACACGGCATATCGATTATCTTAGACGGCGTATTCAGCCATACCGGCGCGGACAGTATTTATTTTAATAAGTACGGCAGCTATGGCGCACAGACGGGCGCATACCGCGACAGTCAGTCGCCCTATAAAAAATGGTATCAGTTTACCAACTATCCGCAGTACGAAAGCTGGTGGGGCTGCAGTAACCTGCCGAACGTCAACGAGATGGAGGACAGTTATTTAGATTATATTTTAAGGGATTCGGACGCGGTGATTAAAAAGTGGATTCGCTGCGGTGCAAAAGGCTGGAGACTGGACGTTGCGGATGAACTGCCCGATGAATTTATCGAGATTCTGCGCCGGGAAGTCAAAAAAGAAAATGAGGACGCCGTCATTATCGGCGAGGTCTGGGAGGACGCGTCCCATAAAATGGCGTACGGAAAGATGCGGCAGTACCTGATGGGAAACGAGCTGGACAGCGTGATGAATTATCCGTTTAAGGATCGGGTATTGGGCTTTTTGATGGGCTGGGAGGACGCGGCCTTTCTGCATCGCCATATCATGGCACAGATTGAAAACTATCCAAAGCAGACCCTATATGCCCTGATGAATATGCTTGGCACCCACGATACCATGCGCGTCAAATCCATGCTTGGCGGCATGAGTCAGGACTGCGGCGACAGTCATCTGACGTCAAAGGCAGAAGATATGGCGGTCAAGCGCCTGAAAATGGCGTTTATGATGCAGATGACTTTTTACGGTGTTCCGTGCATCTATTACGGGGACGAGGTCGGCATGCAGGGCGGCAAGGATCCCTTTAACCGCGGCACTTATCCCTGGAGAGCGGTGGATATTGATCTTTTGGATTGGGTCAAAAAACTGACGGCAATCAGAAAGAAATTGGATTGTTTGCGCCGCGGCCGCTTTGAAACCGTCTTTGCCGAGGGCGGCGTTTATGCATATCTGCGGTATTTTGAGGGAGAACGCGATGTGTTTGGCAGCCCGGCGGACGGCACGGCGGCACTGTGCCTTATCAACCGTGACGGCACGGAAAAAGAGGTTGCGGTATCTCTTTCAAAACTTAAAAACGCGGTCTTTTATGACGCATTTTCGATGGAGCGAAGAATATTGGGCGAGACGAAAGAAACGTTTGTGCTCCCTCCGTATACGGCGCAGCTATGGATCAAAGGAAAAAACGGCAGCATGAACAACGTGGATCGCTAAATAACAAACAAAGGCCTCCCGGTCGGGAGGCCTTATCAATTAGTTCTTTTTCAGGTATGCGGTTATTTTATCGCCCATCTCACGGGTGCCGAGGAGCGTTCCGCCCTCGTCCATAATGTCCGCCGTGCGGAAACCGTCATTTAGAACGCAGGTAACCGCGTCCTCAATGCACTTTGCCTCTTCCATCAGTCCAAAGCTGTCACGCAGCATCATGGCACAGGATAAAACGGTCGCAATCGGGTTTGACTTATTCTGACCGGCAATATCCGGCGCGCTGCCGTGAATCGGTTCGTACATGCCCCTCGTGCTGCTGCCGAGCGAAGAGGAGGGGAGCATACCGATCGATCCGGTCGTCATGCTGGCTTCATCGGACAAAATATCGCCGAACATATTCTCTGTCACAATCACATCAAACTGAGAAGGATTGCGCACCAGCTGCATCGCACAGTTGTCAACCAGCATATCCTCATAGGTGACGTCCGGATACTCTTTTGCGAGGGCATGCATGGTCTCGCGCCATAGCCTTGACGTTTCAATCACGTTGGCCTTGTCCACGCTGGTGACCTTTTTCCGGCGTTTTTGCGCCATGGTAAAGGCGACGCGCCCGATTCTTTCGATCTCCTTTTTAGAATATTCCAGTTCATCATAAGCGACCTCACCCATCTCGCCGCCGTCTTTGCGGCCGCGCTTGCCAAAGTAAAGACCGCCGGTCAGTTCGCGGACAATCACCAAATCAATGCCGTCCTTGGAGATTTCCGGCTTTAACGGGCATGCGTCTGCCAGTGCGGCATGCAATTTGGCAGGGCGAATGTTGGCAAACAGTCCCAGTCTGCTGCGCAAGCCGAGCAGTGCTTTCTCCGGCCGTTTATCGCCGGGGAGCGCGTCCCATTTGGGGCCGCCGACCGCACCTAAGAGAACGGAATCCGCCTTTAATGCGGTCTGCACGGATTCCTCCGGCAGCGGTACGCCGTACGCGTCAATCGCGCAGCCGCCGGCCAAAATATCCGTATAGACAAAGGTATGCCCAAACAGGGTGCCGATTCGGTCTAAAACCTTTTCGGCCTCGGTTACGATTTCCGGGCCGATGCCGTCACCTTTTACTACTGCTAACTCTATCTTCATTCCTTTACGCTCCTTTGATGGAATTTAACAATCCGTTTTTCTCAATAATTTCTTTGATAAAAGCAGGAAACGGTTCTGCCTGATACTGCTCGCCGCGGGTTAAGTTGTAAATAATACCGCTGTCAAAATCGATTTCCACCTCGTCGCCGTCTTGGATATGCTCCGAAGCCTCGCGGCATTCCATAATCGGAAGTCCGATATTGATGGCGTTGCGGTAAAAAATGCGGGCAAAGGTGGCTGCAATCACACAGGCGATGCCGGATGCCTTGATGGCAATCGGCGCATGCTCTCTTGATGAGCCGCAGCCAAAGTTATTGTGGGCAACCATGATATCTCCTTTTTTTACTTTTTTGGTAAAGTCCGCGTCAATGTCTTCCATACAATGCGCCGCAAGCTCAGACGGAACCGAGGTGTTTAAATACCGCGCCGGGATAATGACGTCGGTATCCACATTGTCCATATACTTATGCACGCTGCCTTTTGCTTTCATGGTAAAACCTCCTTCGTTAAAGTGCGTCCGGGGACGTGATAAAGCCGCTGATTGCCGATGCGGCGGCAACGGCCGGGCCGGAGAGGTAAACCTCAGATTCCGGATGACCCATTCTGCCGACAAAGTTGCGGTTGGTGGTGGCAATGGCGCGTTCGCCTTTTGCTAAAATTCCCATATGACCGCCGAGACAGGGGCCGCAGGTCGGAGTGGATACCACGCAGCCGGCGTCCAAAAAGATGTCAAACAATCCCTCGTGCATGGCCTGCTTATAAATTTTCTGGGTGGCAGGAATGATGATTGCACGGACATTTTTGGCAATGTGTCTGCCCTTTAACACCGCAGCGGCGGCGCGCAGATCCTCAATACGGCCGTTGGTGCAGGAACCGATCACGCACTGGTCAATTTTGACCTCGCCCACCTCGTCAATGGTACGGGTGTTCTCCGGCAGATGCGGAAACGCAACCGTCAGCTTAATTTTGTTGAGATCAATATCATAAACCGCCGTATATTCTGCGTCATCATCCGCTTTGTAGGCGGTAAAGGGACGGCTGACCTTATCCTTTATATAGGAAAGCGTCACATCGTCCACTTCAAAAATGCCGTTTTTGCCGCCGGCCTCAATCGCCATGTTTGCCATGGCAAGGCGGTCGTCCATGGACAGATTTTTCAGGCCGTCTCCGCCGAATTCCATCGACTGATACAGTGCGCCGTCCACGCCGATCATGCCGATAATGTGCAAAATCACATCCTTGCCGGAAACCCATTTTCCGGGCTTGCCGGTCAGGTTAAAGCGCAGCGCGGAGGGTACCTTAAACCACGCCTTGCCGGAGGCCATGCCGGCCGCCATATCGGTGCTGCCCACGCCGGTCGAAAACGCGCCGAGCGCGCCGTACGTACAGGTGTGAGAATCGGCGCCGATCACGGCCTCGCCGGGGGCAACCAACCCTTTTTCCGGCAGGAGGGCATGCTCAATCCCCATATCCCCGACATCATAAAAGTTGGTGACAGTATGGGCGTCTGCAAATTCGCGGCAAAGCTTGCAGTGCTCTGCCGATTTAATATCCTTATTGGGGGTAAAGTGATCTAATACAATTGAAATCTTGTCCTTGTCAAAAACGTCGGTAAAGCCGTTTGATTCAAATTCTTTAATGGCAACCGGCGTGGTGACGTCATTGCCGAGTACCATATCCAAATCCGCACGGATCAATTGTCCGGCTTTGACACTGTCAAGGCCTGCGTGTGCGGCAAGAATTTTTTGCGTCATGGTCATTCCCACGGTAAATGCCTCCTTTATCGGGCAAAGCCCGGTTTTATGCTTTTAAGATTGCGCCGGTGGACGCCGAGGTCACCAGCTTTGCGTATTTTCTCAAAACGCCGTCCTTGATCGGCGGCTCTTTCGGAACAAAGTTTTTGCGGCGCTTTGTAAGTTCCTCATCCGATACCTGCATCGAGATCGTTCCGGCCGGAATATCGATCGAGATAATGTCGCCGTCCTGTACCAGACCGATGTTGCCGCCCTCGGCAGCCTCCGGCGATACATGGCCGATTGCCGCGCCGCGGGTTGCGCCGCTGAAACGGCCGTCCGTAATCAGGGCAACGTCCTTATCCAGTCCCATGCCGCAGATGGCAGAGGTCGGCGAAAGCATCTCACGCATACCGGGGCCGCCCTTCGGTCCCTCGTAGCGGATAACCACAACATCGCCTTTTACGATCTTTCCGGCGTAGATGGCGGAAATCGCCTCCTCTTCGCTGTCAAAAACCTTGGCCGGGCCTTCGTGAACCAGCATTTCTTCTGCCACGGCGCTGCGCTTTACCACCGATACATCGGGGGCAAGGTTCCCCTTTAATACCGCAATACCGCCGGTCTTGGAATAGGGGTTGTCAATCGGACGGATCACATCATAGTCAAGCACCGGGTGTCCGGCGATGTTTTCACCCTGGGTTTTTCCGGTTACCGTCAGGGTGTCCTCGCGAAGAAGGTTCTTCTTGCTAAGTTCGTTCATCAGTGCGGTTACGCCGCCGGCTGCGTATAAATCCTGAACATGGTGCGCGCCGGCCGGGGCTAAGTGACAAAGGTTTGGGGTGTCGGCACTGATCTGATTGGCGTAGTCCAGGGTAAATTCTGCGTTTGCCTCATGGGCGATGGCCGGAAGATGCAGCATCGAGTTGGTGGAGCAGCCAAGCGCCATATCCACACGCAGCGCGTTATAGATGGCGTCCGGGGACATGATATCCCTCGGACGGATATCCTTTTTCAAAAGTTCCATAATCTGCATGCCGGCTTTTTTCGCCAGGCGGATCCGCTCCGAGTAGACGGCCGGAATGGTGCCATTACCCGGCAGCGCCATACCCAGAACCTCGGACAGACAGTTCATCGAGTTTGCAGTAAACATGCCGGAGCAGGAGCCGCAGGTCGGACAAGCCGCCTCTTCCAGATCGGAAAGTTCTGCATCGTTAATCTTGCCGGCCTGATAAGCGCCAACCGCCTCCATGCCGGTATTAAAGTCGCGGTAGCAGCCCTTAAACTTCATCGAGAGCATCGGGCCGCCGCTGACTAAGATCGCAGGAATGTTCAGCCGTGCCGCTGCCATCAGCATACCGGGCACGACCTTGTCACAGTTCGGAATCAGCACCAAGGCGTCAAACTGATGCGCCTTTGCCATAATCTCTACCGAGTCGGCGATAATCTCACGGGAAACCAGGGAATATTTCATACCCTCGTGTCCCATGGCAATGCCGTCACAGACGGCGATGGCCGGTACTTCAATCGGCGTACCGCCGGCAATGCGGATACCGTCCTTGACCGCCCTTGCAATATTGTCTAAGTGAATATGGCCGGGAACGATCTCGTTCTGCGAGTTTACCACGCCGATCATCGGCCGTTTGATTTCTTCATCCGTCAGCCCCAGCGCCTTCATCAGAGAACGGTGGGGTGTGCGGTTTGCACCGGATTTTATTTGGTCACTGTTCATGTTGTACCTCCCATAAAATGGTTTGCGCCGGACAATGCCGCAACGCGGAGAGAGATCCAAGCGCCGCCGCTGACGGACGGAGCAATCGGATTTTTGGTAAAAAAACAGGCGGAGACAATCGCTCCGCCCGTTTCCCGCTATTTCTCACATCACCGGGTTGGCATTCAAACCCTGGGCGCAGTCAAAATGTGGATATTGCTTATTTCTCGTCGTTCCAGGAATACATCTTTCTCAGCTCTTTGCCGACTTTTTCCAGCTGATGCTCTGCCTTAATCCGTCTGGTTGCGTTAAAGTGCGGACGGTTTACGGCGTTTTCTGCGATCCAGTTGCGTGCAAAGGTACCGTCCTGAATCTCGGAGAGAACCTTCTTCATTTCTTTCTTTGTATCCTCGGTGATGATACGCTTACCGATTTCGTAGTCGCCGTATTCTGCGGTATCGGAAATCGAGTGTCTCATTTCGCTGAATCCGCCGTGGTAGATCAGGTCAACGATCAGCTTCATCTCGTGGATACATTCAAAGTATGCGTTCTGCGGATCATAGCCGGCTTCTACCAGAGTCTCAAAGCCTGCCTGCATCAGGGCGGTTACGCCGCCGCATAAAACGGCCTGCTCGCCAAACAAATCGGTTTCGGTTTCCATCTTAAAGGTGGTCTCCAAAACGCCGGCACGGCTGCCGCCGATTCCTGCCGCATACGCCAAGGCGATGTCCATCGCATTGCCGGATGCGTCCTGGGCTACCGCAGCCAGACAGGGAACACCCTTGCCGGCAACGTACTCGCTGCGGACGGTGTGACCCGGGCCCTTGGGCGCAATCATAATAACATCAACGTCTTTGGGCGGAATAATCTGCTGAAAATGGATATTAAAGCCGTGTGCAAAAGCAAGAATCTTGCCGGCGGTCAGGTTCGGCTCGATGCTTTCTTTGTACAGCTTTGCCTGTTTTTCATCGTTAATCAGGATCATGATTAAATCTGCTCTCTTTGCCGCTTCTGCCGCGGTAAAGACTTCAAATCCGGCAGCCTCGGCAACCGGCCAGGACTTACTGCCCTCGTACAGACCAACGATAACCTTAACGCCGCTCTCCTTTAAGTTCAGCGCATGGGCATGACCCTGACTGCCGTAGCCGATGATTGCCACGGTCTTGTTGCTGAGCAAACCCAGATTACAGTCACTTGCATAGAAAATTTTAGCCATCTTACATTCCTCCAAATTTATGATATTGATTATTATTTTTAAAAATTAGTTTGCAAAAAGCCGTCTTTTAAACTCCCGGTTTGGATCTTTTAAAAAGCGCGGTGTACTCCGTAAAAAACGCCAAAATCCGTCTTTCCGACCGAAACGGTCTACCCTCTTGCAAGGCCGGTCAGACCGGTTCGTACCAGATCCTTGACCTCGTACTGATCCATCAGGGAAATAAAAGCGCTGATCTTGCTGGGTGCACCCGTCAGCTCCGCCGTCATGTATTCAAGCGAAATATCCACGATCTTTGCGCGAAAGATGTCGCAAATCTGCATCACGCCCGCCTGATCCTTGGCGCTGACTTTTACCAGGACATGCTCGCGAAGAACCGCGTTATCCTTGTGCAGTTCGGTAATTTCAATCACGTCAACCAGTTTGGCAAGCTGGTTTTTGATTTGGTTTAAAGTGTCGTCGTCCGCCTGTACCACAATGGTGGTACGCGAGATGTTCGGATCCTCCGTCTCGCCGACCGACAAGCTGTCGATATTATACATTCTTCTGGAGAAAAGCCCGGTCACCCGGCTTAAAACGCCGGCATGGTTCTCCACCAAAACGGATAAAACATGCGTTGTGTTCATTTTGCCTTCCTCCTTAATCAATTTCAATTTCCAAAATCGGATCTTCAATGGATTTTCCGCTGGGAACCATCGGAACCACCGTTGCGTCCGGATCAATGATGCAGTTAATCACCGCCGGAACATTGCGGCGTGAGAGCGCCGTACGGATCGCCTCGGTCAGTTCTGTCCGGGTGGTAACGGTGTAGGCGTCAGCACCGAGACCGCGCGATACCATGTCATAATCCGTCTTTTTATCCAGTGTTGTCTGCGAAAACCGCTTGTCGTAGAACAAACGCTGCCACTGCCGCACCATGCCGAGCACGTTGTTGTTCATTACCACGTCAATGACGGGCAGTGCCTCTTTGGCTGCGGTAGAAAGCTCATTTAAATTCATGTGGAAACAACCGTCACCGGTGATGTTTATCACGGTCGCCGCGGGATTGGCTACCTGCGCGCCGATGGCAGCGCCGAGCCCAAAGCCCATGGTGCCGAGACCGCCGGAGGTAATAAAGTGCCGCGGTTTGTTCACGCTGTAATACTGTGCCGTCCACATCTGATGCTGACCGACATCGGTCGTAACAATGGCGTCGCCGTGGGTGGCTTTATGTAAAACCTCCAGCACGCATTGCGGCGTCAGTGCTTCGCCGGTGGTCTGCGGCAGCGGATAAGCGGCCTTCCATGCGGCAATCTGCTGCATCCAGAGGGAATGCTCTGTTTGAGAGAGCCGCTTGTTCAGTGCGGCAAGCACGGCTTTGGCGTCGCCGACCAGGTACGCGGCGGTTTTAATGTTTTTATCGATTTCGGCACGGTCTACGTCAATCTGCAAAACCTTAGCGCCCTTTGCAAAGGTTTTTGTGTCGCAGGTGACGCGGTCAGAAAACCTTGCGCCGACGGCAATCAAAAGGTCGCAGTCCTTAACGGCCAGCGAGGTGGTCTTGGTGCCGTGCATACCGATCATGCCGGTAAATGCCGGATCCTTTGCCGGAAAAGCGCCAAGCCCCATAACCGAGAGCGTAATCGGTGCGTCCAAAAGGGACTGAAACGTCTTCAGTTCGTCAGACGCGCCTGCGGCAATGATGCCGCCGCCTGCGTAAATCAGCGGTTTTTTTGCCGACTGCAAAAGGCTGATGGCGGCGTCAAAATCGGCCTCGTCCGATTCCACATGGCTATGATCAACGGAAACCGGTTCTGCCTTCGTGTACTCCGCCCAATCCGCCGTTGCGTCCTTGGTGATATCCACCAGGACAGGACCGGGTCTGCCGGAAGCCGCAATCGCAAAGGCCTTGCGGATGGTAGGAGCAATATCCTCTGCCTGCTTGACTAAAAAGTTGTGTTTGGTGATCGGCATGGTTACGCCGACAATATCAATCTCCTGAAAGCTGTCGCGTCCCAACAGCGGCGTTACCACGTTACAGGTAATGGCAACCAGGGGCACCGAATCCATGTACGCCGTCGCAATACCGGTCACCAGGTTGGTTGCGCCGGGGCCGGAGGTCGCAAAGACGACGCCGGTTTTGCCGCTGCTTCTGGCATAGCCGTCTGCCGCGTGTGCCGCACCTTGTTCATGTGCGGTCAGAATATGCCGGATTCGGTCGGAATATTGATAAAGAGAATCGTAGATGTTTAAGATGGAACCGCCGGGATAGCCAAAAACGGTGTCTACGCCCTGTTCCAGCATACATTCTACCACAATGTCTGAACCTTTTAGCCTCACAACAACACACTCCTTCTATTTTCGAAGTCCTAAAAGGGGGATCAATACCCCTTTCCCAATTCCTTCTCCTTATTCCCTCCATTATACAAGATACCAAAGGGCTTGTCAATAGCGCGAAACGGGCAGAATCCACCAAAATTATGGAGAAAAAACGCAAAATTCCCTTTCATATTTTTAAATAAAACTTAATTTCGCCGCCACCGGATAAGGAAACATTGATTTTAAAGCAAATAGGTCTTGACAACGGTCCGAAATCGGACTATAATGAACTTTGTGTGCAATCAGATGAAAATAGGAGGATACCTATGGAGCTTGGTGTGTTTGTGAAGCAGATTGAGCAGCAGAGGAAGGAACAGGACGCCATCTATCATCGGGCGGCGGTGAAGTATGGCCTGTCCGATACGGCGATGTGGATTCTATATGAAATATCCGGCGCGGAGGACGGCTATACGCAGCAGGAGTTGTGTCAGCAATGCTTTTTTCCAAAACAGACCGTCAACACGGCGGTCAAGCATCTTTTGCAGGATGGACTGCTTGCGTTCCGCGCAGTGCCGGAGAGCAGAAATAAAAAAAAGATGGATTTGACCGATAAGGGCCGTGCGCTGGCAAAGGCAACCACGGATCGGCTGCGCAGTGCGGAGTTTCGGGCTTACCGCGCGCTGACCGAGAAGGAGCTCGGTTCGTATCTGGAAATTATGACAAAGCTGACGGCATTTTTACAAAAGGAAATTGAGGCCGGACAGGAACATCGGCACGGGGAGGAGATCGTATGAAAATTCAATTATCGGATCATTTTAGCTACGGCAGGCTGCTGCGCTTTACCATGCCGTCGATTATGATGATGATTTTTACTTCCATCTACGGTATGGTAGACGGGTACTTTGTATCAAATTTTGTGGGTAAGACCGCGTTTGCGTCGGTGAATTTGATTATTCCGTATTTGCAGATTTTAGGCGGCGTCGGCGCCATGCTCGGTGTGGGCGGCAGCGCGCTGGTCTCAAAAACACTGGGTGAGGGAAAAGAAGAAAAGGCGGCAAAATATTTTACCATGATGATGCTTTTGATGCTGGGAACAAGCCTGTTTTTCACAGCATTCGGGATTGCCGTGCTGCGGCCTGTCGCACGTCTGTTTGGTGCGCCGGACGCCATGATGGGCGATATTGTGCGGTATGGCGGTATCTGCCTTTTGTTTAATATTGCATTGCAGGGACAGTATGCGTTTCAAAGCTATTTGGTGGTTGCCGAACGCCCCAAGCTGGCGCTTGGCGTGATTGTGGCGGCCGGATGCACCAACATGGTGCTGGACTTTCTTTTTATGGCGGTTTTTAAATGGGGAACCGCCGGTGCGGCACTGGCAACCGGTCTGAGTCAGTGCGTTGCCTCGGTGCTGCCCTTTGCTTGGTTTGTTAGCAAAAAGAACACCTCCGCACTGCGGTTTCGCAAAACTTCGCTGGAGTTTAAGCCGATGCTGAAAGCCTGTGCCAACGGCGCGTCCGAGATGATGACCAGCGTTTCGGCTGCCATCACGGGGATTCTTTATAACCTGCAGCTGATGCGGCACGCCGGAGAAAACGGCGTAGCTGCCTATGGTGTGGTGATGTACGGCGCCTTTATCTTTATCGGGGTTTATGCCGGGTACGCATCGGGAAGTGCGCCGATTATGGGATACCATTACGGCGCGCAGCATTACGGCGAAATGAAAAACATTTTGAAAAAAAGCATGACAATGCTTGGCACTGCCGCGGTGGTTATGACCGCGCTGGCGCTGCTGCTTGCAAAGCCGATTGCCAACTTTTTTGTCGGCTACGATACGGCGCTGCGGGATGTGACGGTACGGGCGTTTCGGATTTGTGCAACCC
>CAVGTH010000055.1:0-7700 GCA_963632045.1 Roseburia faecis
GTTGGCATAGTTCCAGGTCAGCGTAATCAGCCGCACGCCCAGACGGTCATACATCCAAAGATTGGAAATCGACCCTTCCAGCGCCTCGGCGCCCTCGATCGACAAGATCGCGCCGCAGCCGTTTTGCGCGGCGGCCGCCTTTAAATCCTTTTCCGATTGAATAAGCCGGATCCGATCCTTATTTTTTTCGATTTCTTCATGGATTTTATGCAGCATCGCAACGCACGCCGTCATCGGCGAAGAAGAAATCCCCTTTTGGTCGATAAATGCCGCAAAAACCTGGATATAATTCTCGTGCGCCGCCATTCGTTCAAGGTCTAAGTGCAGCGTATTTTTCTTTAGTCCCTGCTCCTTCTCCATCATCTCTAAGACGGTGTCACAGTGCATGTCAAATATTTTATCCCTCATCCGCTTATGCCCCTTCCATCACAAGATTCGGTGTGTGAATCACTTCTTGCAGCTGCATCATGCCGGCCGATTCCACGGCGAAAACCTCCACCGCGTCAAACTGAATTTCCAGCTGCGTCGGGTGCTTTGAAAGATAAGCCGCCGCCGCGCGCCGCATATGCTGCATTTTTTTGCGGTCGATTGCCTCAATCGGCCTGCCGTAGTGCAGATTGCTCCTGGTCTTGACCTCCACAAAAACAAGGTGCGTTTTTGTCCGCGCGATTAAATCCAGTTCTCCGCCGGCAGTCCGATAGTTTTTTTCAAGGATCTGATACTGCTTCTTTTTTAAATAAGCTGCGGCGGCCGCCTCGCCGAAATCACCGAGATCCTTGCGATAGCGGCTCATACCTTGCCAAGCACCTTATCCGTCATAAACGAAACGCGGTGCAGCGGCGTGAGGCCATAGGCTCTGATCGCCTCCATATGTACCTTCGTTCCGTAACCCTTGTGCTTTTCAAAGGCATATTCCGGGTATTCCTTTGCCATTTCTTTCATATAGCGGTCTCTCGTCACCTTTGCCATGATTGATGCGGCGGCAATGGACTGCGACTTTGCGTCACCCTTGACCAGATAGGCATGCGGCACGGAAAACGGAATTTTATCGTTGCCGTCGATCAGTAAAAAGTCGGCCGCCGGGGACAGCTTTTTCACGGCGTTTTCCATCGCGAGATGGGTCGCCTGACGAATGTTGATCTGATCGATCGTGGGCGCGTCCACAAACGCATAGCTCCAGGCAAGCGCGTTTTGCGCAATGACATCATACAGTGCCTCGCGCTTTTTCTCGCTCAGTTTTTTGGAATCGTTCACGCCGTCCAGGATCAGTCCGGGCGGCAGTATCACCGCCGCGGCGCAAACCGGCCCGGCTAAAGGGCCGCGCCCTGCCTCGTCAATGCCTGCGACATATTGAAACCCCTGCGCAAAGTAGGCGGCGTCCGTCTCTGAAAGGTTCATGGTTTTTCCTCCTAACTATTTCCTAACTATTTTTTATTTCATACACACAAAGGCGGTGCATCAATACACCGCCTCCTCATTATTCTGCTTCGGTTTCCGGAAGTTCCAGGGTGATCGCGCCAAGCTTGCTGCTGCGAAAATCGTCCAAAAGCAGTGCGGCGGCACGAAAGGTATCCACCTTTCCGCCTGAGACGATGCAGCCGCGCTTTCTGCCGATTTCCTCCAAAAGGTCGTACGGCTCCGTTTGGGCAGGATCGACCGTCAGCTTATACCGCGCACAAAGCGCCGCCGCATACCGCTCGGACAAATAGGCAAGCAGCTGACAGGCAAGTTCTTCGGTATCGATAATTTCGTCACGGATTCCGCCGGTAAAGGCAATCCGCTTTGCAACCTCCGGACTTTCAAATTTCGGCCACAAAATCCCCGGCGTATCGAGCAGCTCGTACTTTCCGGCAATGCGGATCCACTGCTTGGTGGTCGTGATTCCAGGGCGATCCCCGGTCTTTGCCGCGCTGCGCCCGGACAGACGGTTGATAAACGAGGACTTTCCGACGTTGGGAATCCCCACCACCATCAGCTTTACGCTGTGCCGCTGAATGCCGCGCCGGCGGTCGCGTTCGATCTTCTCCTTCATGACGCGGTCAATCGCCGGCGCAAAGGCAGAAAACCCCTTTCCGCTCTGACTGTCAAGCGGAACGGCAGTCAAGCCCTGACGGGCAAAATAAGCCTGCCACGCCGCCGTTGCCGCACTGTCGGCAAGGTCTGCCTTATTGAGCACCAAAATCCGCAGCTTATCCCCGGCGATTTTATCAATTTCCGGGTTGCGGGATGAAAGCGGAAGCCGGGCGTCTAAAATTTCAACCAAGACATCAACCAGCTTTAAATGCTCTGAAATCATGCGTCTGGTTTTGGACATGTGTCCGGGAAACCACTGTAAGTTCATCGTTTTCATCCCCTTTTTATTTTTTAGCTTTTATTTTTGGGCACGCGAAAGCCTATCCGCTATGCCCTGTCATGCAAAAAACATCGCCTTTTTGCACCGTTGTCCTTTAGCCCTCGATATCCCAATTTGAGGAACCCAGGCCGTAGACATCGTTATCTTCAACATACGAGGTAGAAATCGCGTCACGGTGTACCGAGCCCAAATGATCCAGCGGCCAGAAACGGAACACCGCACCGCCCAGCACTTCATCCAGCGGAACCTGTCCCAGTTCGCGGCTGTCTTTGCTGTTGTTGCGGTTATCACCCATGACAAAGATGTGCCCCTCCTGGATCACAATCGGGGCATCGGGGCCGTAATTGCCCTGCTGCATCAGGCTCATGATATAGCTGCCGTTGTTCCGCGTTTTTTCTTTGATGTACGGCTCGTCAATCAGCTGGCCGTTGACAAATACGTTGCCCGTTTTAAAATCGATGTACACAGAGTCCCCGGCGGTCGCAATTACGCGCTTTACATAAGGACGGTTCGGGTCGCTCTCCGGGACAAAGATAATGACATCGCCCTTTTTCGGCGTATAGAAAAAGCGGTTCACATACAGACGATCCGCATTATGCAGCGTTGGCTCCATCGACTGACCCTGTACCTTTACCAGGGTGAAAACATAGTTTCGGATTACCAATGCCAATATTACCGCAATACCGATCGCAACAATCCAGTCCCGCAATTCCTTCCCCCAGTTCGTCTCGCTCTTTTCGTCCTCTTCGATTTCTTTCATCGCTTCATCACTCGGTTTTTTAACTTCTGTCTTTGTCTGCGCCGGTCTCGCTGCCGGGGCTTTTGCCGCCTTTTCGGCAGGCTCTGCGATCTCTTTTGCAGCGGCCTTTTTCTTCGGCTCGGCCGTTTCTTTTGCAGCCGTTTTTTGCTGCGGCTCCGTCTCCTTCGCGGTCTCTTTTACTGCCGCGGCGTCCGAACCCTCTTTCTGCTTTTCGATTTCATTCGTTGCCGCAAAGATGGAGGTATCATTCAAAATCGCGGTATCAAAATCAACCTTTTTTACCGATTCCGCATCGTTTGGCGCGGTCTGCGGATCGCGCTGCTTTTTTTCTTCACTCATATGGATCACGCATCATAAAAGGCGGCCTCTAAGACCGGGTTTATGATTTCTCCCTTCTTAAAATTGCTCTAAATGGCAAACAGTGACGATTATATCACATAACCGCCACTGCCATTTCTCACTTATTTCAGTTTTTCTTTTACCTTTGCTGCCTTACCGACTCTGTCACGCAGATAATAAAGCTTTGCACGGCGTACTTTACCATGTCTTACGACTTCGATCCGGTCGATCTTCGGGGAATTTACCGGGAAGGTTCTCTCCACGCCAACGCCGTAAGAAACGCGGCGAACGGTGAACGTTTCCTGAATGCCGCCGTGATTCTTCTTAATCACAGTGCCTTCAAACATCTGTACTCTCTCGCGGTTACCCTCTTTGACCTTTACGTATACCTTAACGGTATCACCGATTTCCGTAGCCGGAAGGTCAGTTCTGATTTGTTCCTGTGTGATTTGCTTTAAGATATCCATTTTATAAATCCTTTCTTCTCTAAGCATTCATAATGCAGCTGCACCAGAGGACTGCCCGTAATCAACCATAACACTATACCATAATTTTTTTATTTTGGCAAGCCTTTTTTTGAATTTTTTTACTTTTTCAAAAGATTCACAAAAAACGCCAAAATGACAATTCCCAAACATACCGCCGGCAAAATCCACCGTATGCGACCCTTTGCTTTCATATGCGCACTCCGTTTCCGTTAAAACAACCGCCCAAAAACACGGTTTTCCTATTTTTCCACATCATACAGTCCGAAATGCGCCATTGCGGCGTCAAACTGATCGTCCTTTTCTTCCTTTGCCATGCTCAGATAATTCCTAAGCTGCAGCTGGGTGGTAAGATCCAGCACACCGTAAGGAAATACCTTTGCCTGCTGCTGAAACGCGTAGACCGCATAATATAAATCCTGGTCAAACACGTCGTTCACCTCACCGCGGAAAATCCCGAACAGGTTTAAAACCTCCTTGGCGCGCTTGACCTCTTCGCCGGTGTCGCCCAGCGTATAAACCTTGTCATAGGTAAAGGCGCCGTAGCGTTCCGGGTCAATCGGCACAAGTTCGTTTTCCACCGTGGCGTCCGGGGTCAGTCCGACGCCGTTGATGTTGTTTCCGTTCGGCGTGAGGTAGAATCCGGTGGTATACTTAATCATACCGCCGGTCTGCAAATCGTTGATGGTCTGAATCGTCCCTTTGCCGTAGGTCTGGGTGCCGACTAAAACCGCGCAGTCGTTCTCGCGAAGAGCCGCTGCCAGAACCTCGGACGCACTGGCCGAATTTTTGTTCACCAAAACGACCGTATCAAACTGCCCTTTCTCTCCGGCAGAGGCAACATAGGTTTTATTGAAAATCTCGTTCTTGTGATCCTCCGTGGTAATCACTTTTCCCTCCGGCACAAGACAGTTTGCCATCTGAATCGCCTGTTCAAAAATGCCGCCGCCGTTGTTACGCAGGTCAATAATCAGCTTGTCCGCCTTTTCTTTCTTTGCGTTATCAAGCGCCTCGCTGAATTTTTCTGCCGTGTTGCTGACAAATCCGTGAACCCGGATATACATCACCTTTTCGCCGTCTTTTTCGTACAGCTTCGTGGAAACCGAGGTGCCGATAATGGTTTCGCGCACCATGTCAAAGCCAAGTTCCGCGCCGTCACGGCTGACGTCTATATGGACATTGGTTCCCTCTTCGCCGCGGATCAGGCTGAGGATGGTCTCGGACTTCAATTCGGTCAGATCCGTTCCGTCCGCGCGCAGCAAAACATCGCCCACCTTGATGCCGGCGCGGTCTGCCGGGGTATCGGGAATCACGGAATCCACCACCGCGGCCGAACCGTTGCGAAAGTCAATGCTGATTCCAATGCCCACAATCTTTCCGCTGATGGTCTCGGTCAGTGCGACCGCCTCATCGGGCGTATAATACTCCGAATGACTGTCCACGGATTCCAGCATGCCCTTTAACACACTGTTATAAAGGTCGGGATTTTCGGAAATCAACCGTTCCATACCGGCCTTATACATGTTCCGCTCATTCAGGTTTTCGTAGCGTCCAAAGGCGCTGACGTGGCTGGCAACGGCCTGAATCAAAGCCATCGCCTGGTTTGCGTTCAGCGTTTGCTGATCGTTATTTTCTGCACTTAGTGTCTCTTCCGCTGCCGTCTCTTCTGCCAGAGCCGGCGCGGCCGGCATCACCGCCAGCGCACCGATACACAAAAGAGCCGCAAGCTTTTTCTTCCAAGGCTTCATCATCACACGCTCCATTCTGCCGCACCGTCTGCGGCTTCGTAAAACGGGAGTCAAACCGCATCGTGTTCGTCTCCCGTCTGCCTGCATCACCGTAAAAAGCAGCCGATTTATCTTACATAAACTTTAGGGTTACAACCTGCAATCCCTGCGCCTCGCTGCGGATAATCAGCGCCCTGACATTGCTGTCTGCAAAACGGTTGCAGATTTCGGCATCTACCGTACTGCCGTCCTCTACCTGCACCTCGCCGATCAGGTCAAGTTCCTGATATTCCGCCTCTGCGGCGGTCTTGCTGCTTTTTTCGTCTACTTTCCCCATGGGTTTGACGTTTTTCAGCACCACCTTGTTCCTTGCCGCATCGCAGTAGTACAAGGTGCCCGTATAAAAATTCGCCTCTGACACGATTTCGGACGGCTCTATGGCATAACCGCCCGTACCGAGCAGCAGGCAGGCGGCCAAAGCCGCCGCAATCCGTTTTTTCATGGTATTCTCCTTATATGGTTTTTACATCTTTTCCGGCGCCGTAATCTTCAGCATCGAAAGCACGCCCTTTAAGACGATCCGGGTACTGTCAATCAGTTTCAGCCGCGCGTTCATCAGATCGCGATCCTCAGTGCGAACCCGGCACGCAGTATAGAATGTATGGAATGCCGCCGCAAGATCCATTACATACCGGGTCAGCCGCGCCGGCTCCAGCGCCTTTGCCGCGGACGTGATCTCATCGGGCAGATCGGCCAGTTTTTTGAGGAGCGCAAGTTCCGATTCGTCCGTCAAAAGCGCCGTCTTGACTTCAGCAAACGGCAAAACCTTCACGCCCTCTTCCTCCAGCAGACGTAAAATGCTGCAAATTCTGGCGTGCGCATACTGAACATAAAAGACCGGGTTTTCGTTGCTCTGCTCCGCGGCGAGCGTCAGGTCAAAGTCCAGATGGCTCCCGGCGCTGCGCATGTTAAAGAAGAACCGCGCCGCATCCACGCTGATATCCTCCAGCAGATCCGACAGGGTAATCGCCTTGCCGGTTCGCTTTGACATCCGCACAACCTCGCCGTCACGCATCAGCCGAACCAGCTGCATCAGCACAACGTCCAGACGGTTTCCGTCCACGCCGGCCGCGTCCAGCGCCTTTTTCATTCTGGCAACATGGCCGTGGTGGTCGGCACCCCAGATATTGATTGCCCAGTCAAAGCCGCGGGTTGTCAGCTTATTGATGTGGTAGGCGATATCGGCGGCAAAGTAGGTCGGAATCCCGTTTTGGCGAACCAGAACCTCGTTCTTTTCAAGTCCCATCTTCTCACAGTTGAGCCAGAGCGCACCGTCCTCTTCGTAGGTATAGCCCTTCTTCGTCAAAAGTGCAATCGCGTCCTGTACCGCGCCGGATTCGTGCAGGGTACTCTCTCTGAACCACACATCGTAATGGATCCGATATTTTCCCAAATCCTCCTGCAGCGCGGTAATATTCTTCTCTAAGGCATAGTCCACCAGTGCGGCCTTGCGCTCTTTTTCACTCGCCTGTAAATAGCGGTCGCCGTGGATGGCGATAAAGGCTTTGGCATGCTCGCGGATATCATCGCCGTGATAGCCGTCCTCCGGGAACGCGATGGCGTCCTCGCCCTGAAGTTCCTGGATATAGCGCGCGTTTAAAGAGTTTCCGAATTTTTCGATCTGGTTGCCGGCGTCGTTGATATAAAATTCACGGCTTACATCGTAACCGGCATATTCCAGCACCGACGCCAGGCAGTCGCCCAGGGCGCCGCCGCGCGCGTTGCCCATGTGCATCGGGCCGGTCGGATTGGCCGAGACAAACTCCACCATCACCTTTTTTCCGTGGCCGATATCGACCTTTCCGTAGTTTTCCTGTTCGTTTTCGATCTGGCGCATCGTCTCATAGAGCCAGGCAGAGGATAAATAAAAATTGATAAAGCCGGCGCCGGCCACCTCTACCCTCTCGATGTCCCGGTTCTTTTGGATGCGGTCACAAAGCGCCTGTGCAATGGCACGCGGCGCCATATGCAAAGAC
>CAVGTH010000055.1:7710-10889 GCA_963632045.1 Roseburia faecis
GACTTTGCCAAAATCATAGCGATGTTGCAGGCAAAATCGCCGTGCTGCTTGTCCTTCGGCACCTCCAGACGGATCAGATCATGAATATCCGATGCCGCGTCCTCTGGGAATGTTCCGTCCGCAGCCGCCTCCCGGTACGCCGCAAGCAGCGCCGCCGCAATATTTTCTTTCATGGTTTCCTGTATACTCATCGTTTTTTCTCCTTTTCGGTTTTTAAATGGGGCGAATCTCGACGCGCAGCGAATTTTGAATAAAATTCTCGTTATCCGCGTCCAGCGTATAATCCACGCGCAGCCGGCCGCATTCCTTTTGAAAGTCAAAGTCGACCTCTGAGGTATAAATCTGTGCACCGATCTCTCCGTACGGGGTCGGGTACAGACAAAGATTGCGGCTGCCGGCCTCATAGTGCAGCGTCATATTATAGCGTCCTCTTCGGATCACCTTCAGATTGCCCGGCCAGATTTTAAGCGTGGTCGCCGTGTCCGGGAAGCCGGTCATCGCACTCTCTTCGTACTTAATGTAGTATTTATGATTGATTTCGCCGAACTTTCCCGGCGTCTCCAGTTCGATGGCGTCAAAGCTTTCGCCCTCCGCCTCCTGGAGCGTTTTAATCCGTATCATTACGTTATTTTCCATATCGGTCTCCGTTCCGCCGGGGGACAAACCGGGGACAGCATTTCATTTTATAAAAAAGCGTCCCGTCCCTGTCCTCGTTTTCTAGTAACTTTCTATATTGACGGTGTGTACGCTGCCTTCCAGCTTTTGATTTAAAAACATCCCCGCAAGCTCGGTAAATCCCTCAACCGTGTCGCTGACAAAATACTGCGCCGATCCGTGGCCGCGGCTGCATAACAAATCCTGCTCATAAAGCCGCTGCTTGACAAACACCGCCGTCTCCGCGCCGGCGTCGATCAGGGTGACCGCATCGCCCATGATCGTCTGTATCACCGGCCGCAGCAGCGGATAGTGGGTACAGCCCAAAATCAAGGTGTCGATGCCCGACGCCTTTAAGGGCAGCAAATACTCCTTGGCGATGATCTCGGTCGCCGGACCGTCTAAATACCCGTTTTCCACCAATGGAACAAACATCGGGCAGGCCTTGGTATAAATCTCCAGGCCGGAATTCAGCTTTTTCAGCGTTTGCAGATACTTGCCGCTGCGAATCGTACCGGGCGTTCCGAGAACGCCGATCTTCCCGTTTTTGGTTGCGGCCGCGGCACGCAGACAGGTCGGCTCCAAAACGCCGGCAATGTCGGTATCAAACTCGCCCTGAATCAGCGGCAGCGCCGCGCTGCTGGCCGTGCCGCAGGCGATGATAATATACTTGATATCAAACGTCTGCAAAAATCGGATATCCTGGCGCACATACTTTAAGATAATTTCCGCGCTCTTGCTGCCGTAAGGAACGCGGCCTGTATCGCCAAAATAGATAATATCTTCGCCCGGCATGATCTCCATCACCTTTTTCACACAGGTGAGTCCGCCCAGGCCGGAATCAAAGATTCCTATCGGTCTGTTATCCATTTTTTCCTCCTTATACTTCCTCCGGACGGAGGGCATTTTGGATCAGGCGATCCACCAGTTCTCCGTAGGGAAGTCCGCTGGCCTCCCACAGCTTTGCGTACATGCTGATCGAGGTAAAGCCCGGCAGGGTGTTAATCTCGTTAAGGCGCACGTCGTCCGTCTCTTTATTGACAAAAAAGTCCACACGCGATAGGCCGCGGCACTCGCACGCAAGGTAAGCCGCCTTGGCATAGCTGCGCACTTTATCCGCAAGCGTGCCGTCTATCTTTGCCGGAATCGTCAGGACGGAATTTTCGTCATTGTATTTGGCGTCATAGTCATAAAACTCCGCCGCCGGGGCGATCTCGCCCAGCGCCTTTGCGCACTCCGGCTGAAAGTTGCCGATCACGCTGCATTCCACCTCGGCGCCGTACATCATCTCTTCGACCAGAACCTTGTCGTCGTTTTCAAAAGCAAGCGCGATGCCGCGCTCCAACTCCTCCCGGTCGTGCGCCTTGGTCACACCGACCGAGGAACCGGCGTTTGCCGGCTTGACAAAGCAGGGATAGCCCAGCTTTTCCTCTACCTCGCTGATTTTACGTTCGCCGTGTTTCATCTCCACCCAGGCCGCCTGCGGAATCCCGGCTCTTTCAAACATGGCCTTTGCCATGCATTTATCCATACAAACCGCGCTGCCGATTACGCCGGATCCGACATAGGGAATCCCGGCAAGTTCAAACAGACCCTGAATGGTGCCGTCCTCACCGTTTTTGCCGTGCAGCACCGGGAACACCACATCGATCGGGTATTTGACAACGCCCTCGCCGGTGAAGCGCAAAATCGCCTTTTCGTCCCGATCCGGCGAAATGATGGCACGGTCAAAATCCCATGCGGCAGAATCCGTCAGCCGGCTCATCCCCTCCGCGTTGCCGGTATAATAGTACCAGCCGCCGCTTTTGGAAATCCCGATTTTATGCACCGTATATCTGGTCAGATCCAGATTACGGAGAATGGAAGCCGCCGACAAAAGCGAAACCTCATGTTCGCTGGACGCGCCGCCAAAAATCACACATAAATTGATCTTACTCATAGAAATTCTCCATTCTGCTGTCTGCGAAAAGACAGCACACATATTCAATTTATTATTGTAACGCAAGTCAAAGAAAAAATCAAGATGTATAAAGCATAAAAAAAGGGCAAAACTCTAAAACATAACCAATTTAAGGGGGTCATTCCATGTCTTACATAGACGAAACCGTCTCTGTTTGTAAAAAGAATCTGAAAATGCTCCGAAAACTGCCCTTGTTTTTTGCAATTCTTCTGCTGCTTTTTGCCGCTGCCCTTCCCGTTGTTCATCTGGCTAAGGCGCAGAGGGACGTCGCCGGCCATGTTCTGCGGCTGCATATTCTTGCAAACAGTGACGAAGATGCGGATCAGCTTTTAAAACAAAAGGTACGCGACCGTATTTTAAAGGAGTATGCCCCTATCTTTGACGCATGCGAGGGCGCAGCGGACGCCGCAGATGCCGCCGCCGCGCTCTCTTTCCGGATTGCGCGCACCGCGCAGCAGGAACTGCGCCGAAACGGCGCACTGTATCCCGTCTCGGTCAAGGTCGAGGCGGCGGACTTTCCCACCAAGCGCTACGGCGCAGTACGCCTCCCGGCCGGGCGGTACAC
>CAVGTH010000055.1:10899-11823 GCA_963632045.1 Roseburia faecis
TACACGGCCTTAAACGTCCGCATCGGCAGCGCTAAGGGACATAACTGGTGGTGCGTGTTATATCCGCCGCTCTGCCTGACAGACGGCACGGTGGAGGCCGACGAAGAGACGCTAAACACGCTCAAAAAAGAACTTTCTGCGGAGGAATACGCGCTTTTAACCAACACAGAAGATATCCGCGTCACCGTGAAGTTTCGTATCTTAGAAATCCTTGGACGGTATTTTCGTTCATGAAAAACCGATACCAGGTTAAATTCTGTAAAATCGGCCATACTGTAAATAATGCAAAGACTTGCTCACGGCAAAATCAGCAAATCCTGTGAGCGGAAAGGATCAAACCCATGAAAGATAAAATTTTTGGAGTACTCCAACGGGTCGGACGGTCGTTTATGCTGCCGATCGCAATTCTGCCGGTCGCCGGTCTCTTTTTAGGCATCGGCGGCGCCTTTACCAACGAAACAATGCTCAAAACCTATCATCTAACCGGCATCTTAGGCCCCGGCACCCCGGCGCACTATGTGCTTCAGGTGCTCAACGACTGCGGCAATATTGTATTTACCAATCTGCCGCTCATTTTTGCCATCGGTATCGCCATCGGTATGGCAAAGCGCGAAAAAGAGGTTGCCGCCCTGGCCGGCGCCATCGCCTTTTTTGTCATGAATGCGGCCATCGGCGCCATGGCTGCCAATGTCTATGGCGCAGACGGCGTCGCCGAACGCATCGCCGAGGGCGCAATGACCTCGGTGCTCGGCATCTCGTCGCTGCAAACCGGCGTGTTCGGCGGTATCATTGTCGGCCTCGGAACCGCCGCACTGCACAACCGCTACTATAAGATTCAGCTGCCGCAGGTGCTCTCTTTCTTTGGCGGAACCCGTTTCGTCCCCATCGTCTCGGCCGCCGTCTATCTTTTGGTCGGTATTTTGA
>CAVGTH010000056.1:0-11730 GCA_963632045.1 Roseburia faecis
GCGTAGGGCTATCAATTCAAAGCAATATCTTGCTGAAAACTGACTTTTTCGACAATCTGGGAGTCTATCTCCATGATAGGCTCTTTTTTTGTGTTTTGATGGCATCGGTTTATGCGGCAGTGATGGGGATAAGTATTGCCGGCGCGTTTTGCTCTATAAACCGGATTTTTCAATTGTACCCAATGCATTATTTATCGTGCAAACACAAAAAAGAGAGACCCCGAAGGGTCTCTCTGAAACAGCTGTCAACGACTTTTTCTTAGTTAGCAGCAGTAAAGGTGTATCTGCCGAAGTCATAGTTCTTGTAAACTACGATGTCAGCCGGCTTGTTGTTGTAGTATCTAGCAAATGCATAGTCCATCATGCCGTATGCCGGAGTGTCTACCTCATCAGACCCCAGATCGCCGCCGGTTACAGTACCGTCAACCGTGTTCAGGTCTTCATCAACCTCAGCGTCACCCAGACCGCCAACGCTCAGAGCCTTAGCGTCTCTCAATTCCGGATCGTAAACGTATACGTTTGCAGAACCTTCCTTGATGGTTTCCAGATTTTTGCCGGTAATCTTGCCATCTTCAACAATCGCTAAGGTAGCATTGCCGTTGTTACCAATCTTGGTGATTGCACCAAAGTAGTAATCCTCGTCATTGCCTGCGCTAGCAATCGTCGGGTTCAGGATAGCCTCTGCATCCTTTGCATATGCCTTTTCATCCGTACCGCGGTTGGTAAATGCCAGAACCTTCTTAGCGTAGGTTACGGTGTCGCCGGATACGTTCAGCTTAAAGATATCACCGCGCTTAGCTTCAGCAACATCATCTGCACCGGTCATGTCAACCTTGGTGGTTGCAGTAGCCAATTCGCCGTTCATGTAGTAATCTACTACGTAAACCTCGTCTACGCCGTTAGCCATAGCCTTACCAACGCTGTCGATAACAGCAATGCTGGAAGATGCGGAGATAGCGCCGTCTCTGTTCAGGATTACAACTGCACCGGCCTCGTCATTGCTATCCGGGTCAACTGCGATAATGTCATAGGTGTCTTCTACCAGAGCTGCACCGTTTACAACGGAGGAACGATCTTTGTCAGCAGTATTCGAACCGCCGTAAACTACGTTTGCATCCTCATTGGTGATATAGAATACATAGGTGTCTGCATTGATGGTAACGCCAGCGCCCTTGAAGATCATGGTGTCTTCATCGTAGCTTGCATCTTTACCATCAGATGCCTTTGCGATATAAGCCAGGTCAGCATTGTCATCATCCTTAGCGCCCGGCAGAACAACCGTCTTAATCTCGCCGGAGCTGTTACCAGCGTAGGTGATGATCTGGTTCTTCAGAGCAGCAGCAATAGCGTCTGCCTGACCGCTATAGTTCTCCAGCTTAACAGTTACGCTGTCGTTGCCGGGCTCACCATCCAGATTAGTAAACAGAGTGTTGTGTTCAACAGGCAGGTTTACAAACTTTACGGTGCTTGCCAGGTTTGCTTCATAAATCTCGCCGCTCTTGTCGAGGATCTGCAGTGTAATGTCGTTGGTGTTGCCCCAAGTACCGGCTGTTACAGAGGTATTCAGAACGTAAGCGTAATTACCGGATACCGGCTCGCCTGCACCTTCAACTTCTACATCCTTATCGTGAGCAACCAGCTTGCCGTACTCATCAATATAGAATCTACCGCTTACGCCGGCTTCCAGATTGGTGGTGGTGTATGCGTCAGCAGCCAGTTCGTACTTGTTGCCGTCGCTCAAGGTGTACTTCTGCGTGCTGTTGGAGCTTGCAGGTACGGAAGTAATGGTGCCGTCAACATAGTTGTCCTCGCCGAGAACTCTCATGTTGTATACATCGTCATATGCGTTCCAAACGATGGTAACGACATCCCACTTCTGCAGCTTGGTGTAATCATATGCCACGCCATCCTTGGTCAGGTTGGTGATGCGGTTAGAATCATCTTCATCAAAGTCAACAGATGCCAAAGTCTCCTTGCCAGCTGCGTTGCTCAGGACGCCGGGAACGGTAACTCTCTTCATGAACTTCACCTGGCCGCGGCTGGTAACTTCCTTAACAACTGCGCTTACGCCAACCTCGATCACTACTACGTCATAACCGCTTGCATCGTCAGTGTCGAGCAGGGTTACTTTACCACTGTAATTCGTGTTCGGCTCAATAATGCTGGTCTTAGCGCCTTCGGTGTCGCCAAAGTACAGGCTCATAGCGCCTACAGCTGCAACGCCGTTGTAGATTACGGTCGGGTCAGCCTGAACAGTCAGCTTGGTTTCGTTTCTGTCGGTTTCATTCTTCAGATAAGACAGAGTACCCTTGCCGCTGCTAGCGTCCTCGGTATAACCTTCGTACTGATCCAAAGTAAATTCGATGCTGTTGTTCTTGGAAGCATTCGGGGTGATAGCAACGATCGTGTAATCGTCGTTTCTGGTGCTATCCTGTTTTGCATACAGATCAACTGCATAACCGATCAAGGAATCAACATCTTCTTCGCCCTGGTAGAACTTCATTGCACGCGTATCAGTCGTGTTGCTGGTGCTGCTGTTTGCATAGAGGTAGCTGCCCAAGTAGTTATAGTTGTTGGTGCTGTTGTCCAGCTTAACCTTAATGGTCTTGCTTGCGCTGGCGTCGATGTCCGTGGTGTTGGTTGTGGTATCGGTGTAGCTGTTAGCAACAACTTTACCGGAAACCTTAACCATCTTTAAGTCACGGGTCAGCAGAGTCTTGAAGCCATAGCCGTCACGGTTTTCGTAAACAGTGTACTCACCGTTTGAACCGTAGGTAACCATGTCCATCAGAGGAGTGTCGATTGCATTGTAAACCATCTGTGCAACCATGCCTCTGGAAGCCTCTACGCCGATACCGCCGCCTACAACGTCATCCAGAACGCCGTATCTCTGTGCAGCGGTGAGGTAACCGGTCGGGTAACCGCCGTTGTCATCAGCGAAAGGTCTGTAACCCAGGGTCTCCATCAGCATCTTAACCATTTCCTGATACTTAACGTTGTCCTCAGGGCCAAAGTTGCCGTCACCATAACCGTTTACGATACCCTGATTAGCAGCCTGTGCTACATAACCGGATGCCCAGTGAGTAGAAGGAACGTCAGCAAAAGAAGTGTTCGTCTGTGCTGCGTTGTTCATACCCTGAATTCTGGATACAATTGCTGTCACCTCAGCTCTTGTAATGGTATCATTCGGTCTGAATTCCATTACTCCATCGTTGTTCTCGTCATCACCGGTGATGATACCGAGAGCGCTTAACGTTTCGATTGCTTCAGCATAATTGTCAGTAGAAGCTACATCGCTGAATACCTGAGCGAAAGCTACAGTACTAACCAGCATAGCGAATACTGCTACCAAAGCAATAACCTTTTTGAGATTTCTCATTCTCAAATCCTCCTTAAAATATAAATTTTAATTTTTTTACACCTTCATGCACTGCGGTTTCACCCCGTTCCCACAGTGACCGTCAGTGGGTCCATACCGATTCCAGCATATTCTCACTAACTTAGTACAGATTATATCACTAAAACAGGCCAAATGTCAATATTTAATTTAATTTTTAATAGTTTTGTAACAAAGTAACCAAAAAAAACCTGCTGCAAAACCGCCTGCTGAGCGATTCCCCCAGATTTTCGCTTATCCTGCCGTAAAAAACGGCAGTTATGCACAAAAGCGGCCGGAAACAAAAGCAAACATTTGCCGCCTCAAAGCCAACCCGAGGGGGGTGGGGCATACTTCAACATCCATACATTTTAATACCGGATTCGACTTCTGTCAAGTATTTTGCAAAAAATAATTGCAATTTTGTACAGTTTGTGCTATCATGCACCTAGAATCCGGCAGTCTGCACAATCTTTTGGGGATTTCTCATATGCCTTAGGCATAAGAGAGTCGAACCCATGCGGTGCAAAAAGGCAAATTTGTCGCAATCATGTGTTCGAGTCTCATATGCCTTACAGTCTTAAGACGACGAAGGCGCACGCAAGGTTCCCGTTTTTCATAAAAAAAGAGCGACTTTTTTTGCCGGATATGGAGTAATATATAATAAGGAAGTCTTTAGGCACACGAAGTATATCCGGTTCGGCTTTGGCCGGAACGAAAAAGGGGAGGGATCTTTATGCGGCACTTGGCACAGCAATGGAAGGATAGCTATATCCGGCATCTGATCCTCCTGCTTCAGCACACCGTTTTACCCTATCTTTCGTCTTTGTTTTTTTCCAGCTTTTTATGGAGAGGGTACCGTTTTTTTAACAACCGGATATTGCAAAGCCGCTGGGCACAGTATTTTCTTGACCCCGCCTACCTCACCAACGCCTGGTACGAGAGTGCCTTTTATCGGCGCGGAACGCGGCAGCTGCGGCATCTTTCCCTGATTACACCGGCTGCGACACCGCGGTGGAGCGCTCTTTATCCCGGCTTGTTTTTCTGTATCATGCTCGCCGTTCCGGCGCGTTTTTGGAATGATTATTGCTTGATTCCGCTGTTCTTTGCCCTGGCGCTCTTCTATTTTTCTCACCACACGCGCTATCGCACCGGCATTGTGTTCGCCTTTGTCAATGTCACCTTGATTTTCTTTTGGGTTTTGGCGGCTTTTGCGGTTCCGATGCAGGCCGTCCGCACATTGACCTATCTGCTCCTTGGAATCGATCTCTTTTTTCTGATTTCGTTTTCTGTCCGCACCGAGCAGGAACTTCTTTTGCTATTACAGGTTTTTTACTTTCTTTTTTGCGGACTTTGTGCCGTCGCAATGGTGCAAAGCTGCGTGTTTAAGGTGCCTCCGGCCGGAACCATGCAGGACAGCGCAGCCTTTGGTGAAATTATGGTGCTGCTCTTTCCCTTTTCGATGGTATACCCCTCTGCTCTGAAAAGCCAAAAGCGGCGCGCGCTTTACTTTGCCGCGCTGATGATTCCCGGCATTTTTGCAGTCAGCGCCGCCGGCTCCCGTGCTGCGCTGATTGGATTTTGGGTGGAATTTATTGTATTTGCCCTGTTTGCAGACCGCCGCTATCTCCTGTTTTTACTCGCGATCAGCCCGGTTGCTCTGACCTCTGCGCTGCGGCTGCCTGCCCTTGCCCTGCAAAACACGGCACTGCACGGCAATTTTGTGAAAAACCTGTATTTAAGCTTTATGGATTTTTGGAACAACGGATTTGGCATTAACAAAAGTACATTTTTGGACGCATACCGTTCCACTGCATCCAATGCGCAAAATTCCGCCGCCATGGTGCAGATTCCGTACCTGAAAATCAGCCCGGTTTACTTTACTTTTTTGATCGACGCCGGCGCAATTTTGATGATCGGCTTTCTCAGCTACCTGCTGCGCCTGGCGCACTCGACGCTGACCTCGATTTTTACGGCGCAAAGGCAGTACAGACTGTATTTTGCCGCCGGTTTTGCCACGCTGATCGGGATTTCTGTCTCCTCTATGCTGGAATCCACCCTGTTTCAGCCGAGGGTTCTGCTCCTGTACTGGGCGACGCTGGGACTGATCCGCGCCGTGCGGATTGTCCGTTTTGGTATTATCATGTAAAATTTACTGTCCTTTCACAATTTTTTATAAATAAATCTTGACAAACGGCCGCGGATGCGCTATAATAAAACTCTGTGATACAGGGGTATAGCTCAGTTGGTAGAGCAGCGGTCTCCAAAACCGCGTGCCGGGAGTTCGAGTCTCTCTACCCCTGCCAGATGAAAAACCTGCAATCGCTTGATACAAGCGGATTTGCAGGTTTTTTGTTTTGTGAAAATTATTGCTTTTTGTTTCTATTTTTTGGTATTTATTGCATTATTTTTTATCTATTTTCAGTTGTTTTTACCCCTATTGTAATATTTACATCACGATCTTCCGGTCCAAAGCGGTGGTTAAACGGAATAATTGTCATCCTGCGTTTTATCGCATACGCCTCGACATCATCGGCGCTTTCTATGCGTAACGCTGCCGGAAAGTTCGTCGTTTGATTAACTGCCTTCAAAATCCGTCCGATGCAGGATAAATTCATTTGAGCCATGCAGTCTCTGTCAGAAACCGCAATACCATCACCGGAGAATATCAAGCATTTCCATAAGTCCGCCGACTCTGTAGTCGCACAACTCTGTGACGCCGCTCTGAGTAATATTCCCGCCGGCAACGCCGGCACATGCAAAACCGGCCAGCTTTACCGACACTACACCCGCACCACTGTCTTCCATACCGATAACTCTATGGCGCCGCTCAAACGGTATGCCGAGTCCAACACGTGCCGCTTCTGCATATAGCCACGGATGCGGCTTGGGGGCAAGTTCCCCGAGCGTACCCGGGCTTCCTTTGCGCAAAGCATACCCTGCTGTAATAATACAGTCATAGAAATCAATAGGATCCCCCATATTCAGTTGTCTGAACGCTGATACGATTTCAGGCATTGCCTTTTCATACAATCCGCTTGTTACAAGAGCAATTTTTATCCCCCTGTCTTTAACGGTAAGCAAAAATTCCTTTAAATCGGGGGCAGGTGTAAATGCATCCGTCTTTCCGCGCCCTGCGAGAATCTCCTTCATTTCGGTATTAACGATGTCAAAATAATGCTGACGCGCAAGCTCTAAATCCGCATGCGGAGCATATTTGTCAATCATATAACTAAGATGTTCGCTCACACTATGCCCTGAGATAAACGGCTCATCAGCCTCTTCCCGCTCAAAGTGCGGATTATGCAATAGCCGCGCGGTTGTTTGTTCGATGACCCACATCCAAAAGCTCTCGCTATGTACGCTTGTGCCGTCTAAATCCATTAAAATTGCTTCACAAGGCGAATCAAACCGCGTTTCAAGCATAGGATACAGTGCAGGATAGCCCATACCGCTTTTGACATAGCAAAGCTTTTTGTCATCAAACTCAATAATGTCAATCTTGCCGTCTGCCGGCGTAAGTATACGCCGCACACCGTCCCGTCCCACCTCAAACAGGTCACTTTTTCTTATTTCGTTCATTCTATACCCCCATTGATGCAAATCTTAAAGGTCTTTATTTCATAGGGTTTCACGATGATTGGCAATGTGTCATTTTCTGTCTGCACCTTTGCGATATCCTCTTCACCCAAGCTAACCTCCTGCGCGGATGTCAGCTTTGCACCAAACGTGATTGTGTCGGCAATTTCGCTATCGGTAGGATTGCTCACACGAAGAATAATATTCCCTTCCTCATCCTGCATCAGTGCGGACAAACACAGGTTTTTGTCACCGTACTGCAGGAAAGAATAGACATCAGGCAACACGCCGCCGTCGGAAACACCGGTCTGCGCTGACAACATCGGCGTAATATACAGTCTGCTTTCCTCAATGACGCTTTGTTTGCTACCAAAAGACACCGCATATTCGAACACTTTTTCTCCCTCACATTGCGATGTTTCATTTTCAAACGAAACAAACAAATCATTGTGAATGGGGAACGTCCCGGTCACAGCACGAAATAGCGTAAGGCTGACAAACGCACCGTCCAAATCAATGGTACCGATTTCCTTTATCCCTTTGGTGAACAAGGCAAAAGAGTCTTTTTCGTCTGAAACATTAATAAAATTTTGTATCGTTTGACGTTCTAACTCGTCGCCTTTCACGCCGTTATGATTTACCGCGCTGTCAATTTTCCGTTTTCTTACTTCAAACGGCGCCTCCCAATCAGCAAACTCTGCCTTTATGCCGGTGGGGAAGTCCACAACCAGCATATGGTTTTTGGATTGATTGTTTAGCCGCGTCGTAAAATCTATGCGCTTTGAATTCTTTCGAACCGTTATATCAGTAACAATCGCAGTTTTAACCTTTGCACCGCGGCGATTGTTCTCGGGGATATCCATATTTACCGTAACCCTGTATGTCGCAAGCAAGCCGGAATTCTCCAAAAGTTCAATCTGTGCCGCGCCGCCCTTGCTTGACACAACACTGTTATGGAACGGCTCTCTATGTACCCAAAAATCGCCGGAAGAACCAATATCGCGGAGCGCATGAAGCTCGTGGTAGCTTTTCCCCGTTTCATAATCATAAACATCCAAAGTTCCGTTTGGCAATATCGTTACCTTTATTAGCCCGTTATCCAACATATTGCCGCTGATGCCAATGGGGTTGTACGGGAAAAATCCGGGCGGGAACGGATCCGCCTCTGCACCGCGTACCCGTTTTATTTTATAGGTTTTAAATCCCATTGCCGGAACATCCTCAAAGTAAACGTTCAGGGTAAAACGTTCCGAGTAGACCGACTGAGGACGGAACTTGCCGTGTATCATTGCTAAATTAAACTTTTCCTGTCCAATTTTGTAGCTTTCCAAGCGGTTACCGTCGGCATCTTCAATCCAAAGTTCCTTAACATTTTCACACTCCGGCATGTCAAGCGTTACTGTCATGACTTCACTGCGCGTATACGGCGTTGTATTAAAAACAGTTAATGCAATGTCATCCTTTTTATACCCGCCAAAATCAATACGTCTTACTACGCCCTCTACCGCCCGTTTTGTGAGAGAATCAGCAATTTCCTGTGCCTGCTCTAAACGATGCAGATTATCCGTCTTTATCTTCGGATCACCCGATCCATGAATGGAGTCGTGCGCATGTGCCTGCAGGAGGTATTTCCAGGCCATCTCCAAAATACCGCAATCATATTTTCCGGCCATGATGGACAACGGCTCTGCGTAGTTTATCAGCGTATTCTCGGCGTGGAAGGACGCTTGCTTAATCTCCGTATTTGAACCCATGGTCTCACTGTGAAGATGTGACACAGGCCCAAACCGCATCTCTCCGACATATTGCTTTAGACCGTCCAGATCCAGCGACTTGCGCAGCTCATCAAAATAGATTCTTGGATTCGATGAAACAAGTTCAACCTCGCCCTTAAGCATCTCGTTTGCTGCCTCTATTGCCGCGGTCGTTTCCTTGAACGGCGCGGTGAAATCAGTTCCGTCAAATGCGGCAAACACCGTATCGGATGCGCTTTCTTTCAAATCATTTAAAACGTTATCGATGCATTCTTTGATATTTTCCTTGCGGACAAAGATATCGGGTTTCAAAAGGGTTGCATACATTCTTTTGTGATTTTCATCGTTTAAGTGACAAAGCCGCGTATCATCGGTAAATTTTGCCTCCCAGCCCGGTTTTTTGGAACTGCCGCCAAGCAATACAGGAATATCAAAATCAATATAAAAATTCCAACGTCTCTCCTTGCCGAGACGAGTCGTCAGCGCACGGCTTCCGTTGGGAGCCATCCAGACAAACTCGCTTTGCGGAAACTCTTTTGTTGATGCGCCCTTGTAGAATACGATGTCGTTTATGCCAAACCCGTCGTAAATCTGCGGCAATTGTGCCATCTGTCCGAATGAGAAGATGGAATAGCCGACCTTCATTGTCTCACCAAATTGACCGCACACCTTGCGTCCCATACGCAGATTTCGTATAATGCTTTCCGGATTGACGCTAAAGCAGTCCACAAGACTGTACCATGGTCCAATAAGAATTCGCCCGGCACGGATCAGCGCGGTCAGCCGCTCACGCATATGCGGGCGTGCCTCCAGGTAATCTTCCAAAACAACCGATTGCCCGTCAAGCGTAAAATATTTGTACGATGGGTCATTTTCCATAATCTCAATCAGTTCGTCTATAAGCTCAATCAACATAATCCGCGTTTCCTGAAACGCATGCCGATGCTCCCTGTCCCAATGCGTGTTTGATAATACGTGTAGTTTTTTCATGACTGCCTCCTATATTTACTTTTATTTCATTATCTGCTTATTCGCTGCGGAAATTCGGCAAATACGCTCCCGCATTTTTCAGCGTATCCTGAAGCTTTTGCACATCCACATCTCTAACATTTGCATGATTGCTTGCGGCAATTGCAGCGGCGGCACCTGCCGCCTGTCCCGTGATAAAGCATCCCGGCATAACTCTGATAGAAGCCAACACATATCTGTCACAGCTTACACATCTTCCTGCCACCAATACGTTGCTCAATCCTTTTGGAATCAATGTCCTGTAAGGTATACCGTAGCTATCTCCCTTACCGTATTTTTCGGCTCTTGCACGCATATTTGACGTATTTTTGGCTGCGTCACTTTCGGCACCTGACGAGTGTATGTCCACCCAATAGCAATACCTGCCGATTTCATCGTCGAAAACCGCCCTGTTATTAAAATCGTCAAGATTTAAGACATAGTCCCCCAAAATACGTCTGGACTCCCTGACTCCCATAAGATTGCCGCTTGAAACAAGCTCCATTTTTTCAAACCCGTTTAAATAGTTTTTAAAATACTTCTCGTATTCGACCAAACGTCTCCTCTGCTCCGTAAACGCCGCCGTAACGGACGAAGTATTCGTTGAATCCAAGCCGTAGGCGTGACCGAGGTTACCGCCCCCCATAATAGCGCCGGTACGCCAGATTCCCGGCATTTCACGATCCTGAACAGTAAATACACCGTCTGCAAACGCCTGTTCCAGCATCCGCGGCTGGGCGGGATCCCGATCCGCAATATCCCAGTCAATTCCTGCCCAAAGGCTGCATAACGTCCCCGGCATCATAGAACCGTCATCATCACCCTTACGGTAAGATGCCCCTGCCATAACAGCCAAATCTCCGTCTCCGGTACAGTCAATAAAAACCTTTGCCTTAACCGCAAAGATACCGCTTTTTGAATAGAGAATTGCGTAAGCTACACGATCCCCTTCCTTTTGCACATCGATTAAATGTGTTTGAAACGAGAAATCCGCTCCGCTCTCAACCAGCATATCGTCATAGAGCCTTTTCAGCACTTCTGCCTTTATGGTAAAACGATATTCATCACCCGTTCCGTCCAATCCGCGAAGCCGCTCCAGTATTTCCTCTCCAATTCCTGCCGCAACATTGCGGACACCATCAGAAAACTGCATAAATACCGGAACCAATGCAGCCGTTCCCATTCCGCCAAAGCAGCCCTGACTCTCTGCAAGGTACACTTTTGCGCCTGTTCTTGCTGCACTTACCGCGGCCGCGATACCGGCAGGTCCCCCCCCGGCAACAAAAACATCCGTTTCATACTTTACCGGAATAGAAACATCATAATTAATCTTTTGATTCATCATCATATCCTCCTTACTCAGCAATTCTGCCATCCAAGCTAATTGCCCCGTTCAGCATTTGTTTGCGCGCAAGCAGCTTGTCCAATTTTAATATATTGTCAGTTGTGGCTGGCAGTATATAAAAGATTTCATGCGTTGTATTTTCAAAGGACAACTCCAAAAATCCATCCGCATCGGAACGTCCGCTTCCCCGCACACCTGATGGCATAACCACATATTCATAGGACGTATTCGCCGCATCCGTCAAAACCTTCACCGTAGTGATACCGTCAAACTCATAAGGGATATTGCGGTCGCCCTGACGCTGCGGATTTTTTGCAAAAAATCTTCCTTTCGGATTTTGAATACCGGCTACCAACAGATCGGACCCATTTTTATAAAGCCGCACCGATGCCTCGGACTCTAAGGCGCCGAAGGTTTCGTAGTCCCCGCCTGCCAACAACGAGTGATTCCCGACATATTCGCCCGTACTTTCCACGGTATGCCAATGACTTTTTACGCCATTTTGCTGCAGCAGATAAGAATAGACAATGCCGCTTAATTCATAATTTTCGGGTAATCGCGGATTAAACAGCACCATCCATATTTTCCCCTTGCCATAGTCCGACGCAACCACCACCGGTCTGCCGCCTACCGAAAATACGGTATTCCAGCGCTGATGGTTCATCGAC
>CAVGTH010000057.1:0-3340 GCA_963632045.1 Roseburia faecis
GCGCGGACGGCTTTGGCGAGGGCCACGCCGCCGGCGGCCTTGATCGCATCAAGCACGAGGAAGGGCGCCGAGCCCACGGCAAAGGCAGTTGCGACGCCGTAGCCGCCCACGGTCGCGAGCCACAGCACGCCCACCGCATGCGAGCACAGGATTGCGAGCGCAGCCGTCAGCACGTCTCGGACGACGCCCTCCCCCATCACGCGGCGCAGCGCGGCCGCCACCACGGCGGAGAGCAGGAATCCCAGGATGAAGCCGCCCGTGGGGCCGAAGAGCACCCCTAGGCCGCCCCTCATGCCAGAGAAGAGCGGAACGCCAGCCCCTCCCAGCAACACGTAGCAGGCCACCGCCAGAACGCTCACACGGCCGGGCATGGCCACCACCACGAAGGCGAGTGCCAACGTCTGCAACGTGAAGGGCACGGGGCCCAAGGGCACCGTGACCCAGGCGCTCACGGCGAGCAACGCCGCGCAGGCGGCGGCCTGCGTCATCTCGAGCGGGTCAAGTCTCTTCGAATCAGAACTCATGGAGAACTCCCTAGGACATGGCCATTGCGGGGCACGGAAAAGAATCCGTTCGCCCGCATCGCCCAGGTACAACAAGCCTTCAAACAAAGGCTAAGCCCACGCAGCGCGAAAGCGCAGAGACAAATAGGGCCGGCCGTTTGGCCCGGCCGCGGCGCAAACATCCAAACCAAGACGAGGCCGCGCAACGCGGAGGAGCAAAAGCCGACGACGACCGCGCGCCAGCGCTAAAAGCAAGCGGCCCGGGCGTGGCACCCGGGCCGACTCAGGTAACGGACGTCAGGCCTTCACCGTGACGTTCACGGTCTGGACCGGGACGTCGTAGAAGGGGTCCTCCCTGCGGCCGAGGAAGTCCCTCGCCTGCTTGGGGAACAGGGCGTAGGAAAGCACGTCCTCCTCGCTGCGGGCATAGCAGGAAATCTCGGAGCGCAGCGCCTCGAGCTGCGGCTCGATGAGGTCGGCCGGGCGGCAGCTGATGGGTTCGGACCCCGCGGGCGCGCCGGCAAGGATCTTCTCGCGCACCGCCTCGTCGATCGGGGCGGGGCTGGAGCCGTAGCGGCCGAGTACGTAGTCGCGAATCTCGGTCGGGACCATCTTGTAGCGCTCGCCCGAGATGACGTTCATCACGGCCTGCGTGCCCACCATCTGCGACAGCGGCGTCACGAGCGGCGGGTAGCCAAGCTCGGCCCTCACGCGCGGGACCTCGGCCAGGACTTCCTCGTAGCGGCCCTCCATCCCCTGCTCGGTAAGCTGGGAGAGCAGGTTGGAGAGCATGCCGCCCGGTACCTGGTACTTTAAGGTGTTAATGTCAACACCCAAAACCTTGGTGCTCATCAGGCCGCTTTCCAGATATTTCTCACGCAGGGGCTTGAAGTAGTCGGAGATCTGGGTGAGTAAATCCAGATCCATACCGGTGTCATACTCGGTGCCCTGAAGGGTTGCAACCAACGGTTCGGTCGGCGGCTGCGAGGTGCCGAGCGCCATCGGAGAAAGCGCACAGTCTACAACGTCCACACCGGCCTCAATGGCCTTTAAATAGGTCATGGACGCTACGCCGCTGGTGTAGTGAGTGTGCAGCTCCAGCGGAACCTTTACAGCGGCTTTGATCTGTTTTACCAGATCATAAGCGTTGTACGGCGTCAGCAGACCGGCCATATCCTTAATGCAGATCGAGTCTGCACCGCAGTCTGCATACTGCTTTGCAAGTTTTACGAAAAATTCGTTGTTATGAACCGGGCTGATGGTATAGGAGATGGCAGCCTGAACATGACCGCCCTCCTTTTTGGTTGCATTGATTGCGGTCTGCAAATTGCGGACATCGTTCAATGCATCGAAAATACGAATAATGTCAATGCCGTTTGCAATGGATTTTTGTACAAAATACTCCACCACGTCATCGGCATAATGACGGTAACCCAACACGTTCTGGCCGCGGAACAGCATCTGCAGCTTGGAATTGGGGGCTGCGGCTCTGATCTTACGCAGTCTCTCCCACGGATCCTCGTTCAAAAAGCGCAGGCAGGCGTCAAAGGTTGCACCGCCCCATACCTCTAAGGCATGGTAGCCGGCCTTGTCCATCAGGGGCAGCGCCGGGAGCATTTCCTCGGTGGTCATGCGGGTTGCAATCAGTGACTGGTGCGCGTCACGGCATATGGTTTCGGTAATTCCAACCTTGCCCATAAAAAATACCTCCTTCAATCGATTTTATGCGTTTAACATGATATCATCAAGAGAACATTGACAAAAATACGCCGGCAGCTACGGCACTGCCGATAACGCCTGCAACATTCGGACCCATGGCGTGCATGAGCAGGAAGTTGGAGGGGTTCTCTTTTTGGCCTACAACCTGGGATACTCTCGCTGCCATCGGTACGGCGGATACGCCGGCACTGCCGATCAGCGGATTGACTTTGCCGCCGGTCAGCTTGCACATCAGCTTACCAAGCAGCAGTCCGCCGGCCGTACTGAAGCAGAATGCGATCAGACCCAAAACAACAATACCTAAGGTTTCAGCCGTTAAGAAAGTGCTGGCTTTGGCGGTCGCACCAACGGTTAATCCCAAGAAGATCGTGATGGTGTTCATCAGGCCGTTTTGTGCGGTCTTTGTCAGACGGTCGACCACGCCGCATTCCTTGGCGAGGTTACCCAGCATCAGCATACCGACCAGAGAAACCGCGTCCGGCACGATCAGGGCTACAACGATAGTAACCACGATCGGGAAGATAATTTTTTCTGTCTTGCTGACCGGACGGAGCTGTTCCATGACGATCTTTCGCTCTTCCTTGGTAGTCAGCAGTTTCATAATCGGCGGCTGAATCACCGGAATCAAAGCCATGTAAGAATAAGCAGCAATGGCAATCGCCGGGAGCAGCGCAGGCGCCAGCGTTTTGGTAACATAGATGGCAGTCGGACCGTCCGCACCGCCGATAATACCAATAGAGGACGCTTCGTTGACGCCAAAGTGAATACCGGGCACGCAGGCGCTGAGTACCAGTGCGCCCAAAAAGGTAAAGAACACACCGAGCTGCGCCGCCGCACCCAAAAGAATGCTCTTCGGGTTCGCAATCAGCGGGCCAAAGTCGGTCATAACGCCAATGCCGAGAAAGATCAGCGGCGGATAGATACCCAGCTTTACGCCGAGATACAACATATCCAGCAGACCGCCCTCTGCGAATATACGCTGCATATCGAGATGGCCGTTAATTAAGTATGCCTCGTCTGTGAAAAATTCCGGATGCATCATAATGGCGCCGGAATTTGCAAACATCGGCAGATTGGACAGCAGCATACCAAACGCAATCGGCAAAAGCAGAAGCGGT
>CAVGTH010000057.1:3350-11675 GCA_963632045.1 Roseburia faecis
TGACGATGGCAAGGTATAACAAAACGCAGGCAATCGTAATCATCAGCGGCGTGCCGATGACGGCAACGATGCTTTCAAAGCCGTTTGCGCCGGCCGCAAGCGCGGTCTTTGCATTGATTACCATTGCGGCGATACCTGTACTGCCCAAGAAGTCCAGAATACTCTGTAACACAATATCACCCTTTCCTATAAGTGGAACTCATCGCAAAATCAGCCGAGAGATACCAAAACATCACCGGTAGCAACTGCGCTGCCTGCCGAGGTGCTGACTGCAACAACCTTGCCGGCCTGCGGTGCCATAATTTCGTTTTCCATTTTCATGGCCTCTAAAACGCAGAGTACGTCGCCGGCATTTACGCTGTCGCCGACCTTTACCTTAACCGATACAATGTTGCCGGGCATCGGTGCCGTCACATTGGTTGCGCCGGCCGGCGGAGCTGCTGCTGCGGCCGATGCCGGTGCAGCGGCTGCCTTCGGAGCGGCTTTCGGGGCTGCTGCCGGAGCGGAAACCGGGGCAGAAGGTGCGCCGCCGACTTCTTCCACTTCTACTTCATAAGAATTGCCGTTTACATTGATAATAAATTTTCTCATGGGGATTCCTCCTTAAAATCTGGCGTCGATCACGTCTCTTAAACCGGCTTTGCTCCATGCCGGAGAGTTGTTTTCGACCCTGCGATAAGATTTGATATTTAAATGATAGGTCGAGGTGTTCAGGCTGGCCGCAACTGCCGCGGTTAAAACGGCAATCAGTTCGTCCTCGTTCATATCCGGCGCTGTCTTGGCGGCCGGAACGGGTGCGGGCGCAGCGGCAGGCGCTTGCGGCTTTTTCTCTGCATCCGGCCGATAGAGAACGACCTTCATCAGCATTAAGATTGCCATCAAAATGATCAAAACAGCAAATACGATCAGCATACCGATGACGGTAACCTGTAAACCTTGCCCCAGTGCTTCTAGCAATGACATATGCATTCTCCTTTCCGCAACGCGTTACAGCGGAATGTTTCCGTGTTTTTTGGCGGGACGGGTCTCGCGCTTGCTCATCAGCATCTCCAGCGCACTGATCAGACGCGGACGGGTTGAATCCGGCTCAATCACGTCATCCACATAGCCGCGGGACGCTGCAACATACGGATTTGCAAACTTTTCGGTGTATTCGTCAATCTTTTCCTGCCGTGCGGTGATCGGATCGGCTGCTGCGGCAATGTCATGACGGAAGATGATGTTGGCTGCGCCGGCAGGACCCATTACGGCAATCTCTGCGGTCGGCCAAGCCAGTACGAGGTCAGCGCCGAGGTGCTTGCTGTTCATCGCGATGTAAGCGCCGCCGTAGGCCTTTCTGACAATGACATTGATTTTCGGAACCGTTGCCTCAGAAAACGCGTAAAGCAGCTTTGCGCCGTGACGGATGATGCCGTCATGCTCCTGCGTAACGCCGGGCAGATAACCGGGTACATCGGTAAAGGTGATGATCGGAATCTGGAAGCTGTCACAGAACCGGACAAATCTTGCGCCTTTATCCGAGGAGTTGCAGTCAAGCGATCCTGCCATGACCTTCGGCTGGTTGGCAAGAATGCCGACGGTTGCGCCGTTCATTCTGGCAAAGCCGACTACCAGGTTTTGGGCATAGTCCTCAAATAATTCCATAAATACGCGGTCATCCACCACTTCGCTGATGACATCGCGGATATCGTAGGACTTATTGCCGTCCTCCGGTACGATGGTAGAGAGCGTCTCCGAAATGCGGTTTAAATCGTCCTCGCATTCACACTGCGGCACCATTTCCAGATTGTTTGCCGGCAGCATGGAGAGAAGCTCCTTGACCTTGGCAAAACAGGTTTCCTCATCCGGGCAGGCCATGGTGGCTACGCCGCTCTTGCTTGCGTGCGTTTTTGCGCCGCCCAGCTCTTCAAAGCTGACATCCTCGCCGGTGACGGATTTTACCACCGAAGGACCGGTAATAAACATCTGGCTGGTCTTATCCACCATAAAGATAAAGTCGCAGATGGCCGGGGAATAGACTGCGCCGCCGGCACAGGGACCCAAGATCATGGAAATCTGCGGAATGACACCGGACGCCAGGGTGTTGCGGTAGAAGATATCACCGAAACCTGCCAGAGCGTCAATACCCTCCTGGATGCGTGCGCCGCCGGAATCATTCATGCTGACAATGGGGGCGCCCATCTTCATGGCCATGTCCATGACCTTGCAGATTTTTGCCGCATGCATTTCTCCCAGAGAGCCGCCAATCACGGTAAAATCCTGCGCATAGGCATAAACCAAACGTCCGTCTACGGTACCGTAACCGGTTACCACGCCTTCGCCGGGGGCTTTTGTGTCAGCCATATCAAACTCTGTGCAGCGATGCGTTACAAAGGCATCGATTTCCACAAAGCTTCCTTCGTCGAAGAGCATCGTAAGACGTTCGCGTGCAGTTTTTTTGCCGCTGCTGTGCTGCTTTTTGATTTTGTCAGCACCGCCGCCCTGCTCAATGGCAGCGCGCCGTTGCTGCAAGTCGTCCAACTTACTCATTGAAGTTGCCTCCTTTTATATATAAATTTATTCTATTTCTTGGGGTATTTTTTGCTTCGGCTGCTGCGATATGCGGCCGAAGTTTTTTTGCCGGTGCCGATCTTTTTCAGCATATTGACCTCGGATTCGGTCAGCCGTCTCCACCGGCCGAGGGGAACATGCCCTAAGATCAGTCCGGCCTCTTTGGTGCGGCGCAGCCGCTTTACAATGCAGCCGACCGATTCAAACATACGCCGTACCTGGCGGTTTTTCCCTTCGTGAATGGTGATTTCAAGCTTGGTGCCAAACTGCGTTGCGCCGATGACCTCAACCTTGGCCGGGCTGGTCTTTACGCCGTCCAGATAAACGCCGCTGCGCAGCTGTGTCAGGGTGTTCATGGTGATATTGCCGGTTACCTCGGCAATATACGTCTTTTCAACCTGGTTTTTGGGATGGGTCACGCGATAGGTCAGATCGCCGTCGTTGGTCATCAGCAAGAGTCCCTCGGTGTCATAGTCCAGCCGTCCGACCGGGTAAATCCGAACGGGAATATCCTGCACCAGCTCCATCACGGTGTTCCGTCCCTTGTCGTCGGAAACCGTGGTTACATAGCCGACCGGCTTGTTTAAGAGAACATATACCATCTTTTTTTCCGGTTTTACCACGGCACCGTCAAAGGTAACGCAGTCGCATTCTTCATCCACCTGGGTTCCCATTTCGGTGACAACCGCATCGTTTACCGTGACCCGACCCTGGCGGATCAGTTCTTCTGCGCCGCGCCGGGAGGCAACGCCGCATCTTGCCAAATATTTTTGTAATCGCATCATGACCGGACACCTCCCAAAATGCGGTATATTATCGTAGAAACTCTGAAAAAAACTTACAAAAAAGCCATATGGCATTTTACGCCATATGGCACTATTATATCGCATTTTGCAGGGAATTGCAACACAAATTTCAAAGATACATCACCAGTCCGAACGGAATACGGAGCGGTGTTCTTTGTGCATTTTATCTAAAACCCAAAATCGCGGACGCTGCAGCGGGAGATGCGGGAGCGGAAAGAAGTAATCAGAATGCCGTTAATCGCTGCGGGAAAGCAGATCGCGCAAAAAGTTGGTGATTTTTTGAAAAATTCCGTCCGGGTTTTCAAAAACAGTGCAGCGTTTGGCCTCACCGACGGTAATCAGCGGCATGCTGGTGATCTCTTTTTCGTTTAGCATAACGTGAATGCTGCCGCTTTCCGCAGCGTTATGCACCGGCGCCGAGAGCGGCGGCGAGAGGGTAAGCGTTACCGTGCATTCCTCCGCAGCGGCGAGGGGATAAGAAAAATCGCGCGGTGCGGTGACCGGCAGATTCTCGACCTCACTGTTTTCCACGGCAATCGCGTCTAAGAGCGTGCCGCTGCAAATCACCGGGGACAGGTGATATGCAGCAAATAAATCGTCATAGAGCCGCATATGGTCGTTCCAGTCGTCCGGTGCGTTCAGCGTGACGCAGATTAAGGTCATACCGCCGCGTGATGCGGCCGATACCAGGCAACGTCCGGCTGCCTTGGTAAATCCCGTTTTGACGCCGATGCAACTATCGTACATACTGAGCAGACGGTTGTGGTTGACAAGCGTCCGCGGCTGATTGGTCTCACTCCCCGGTACGGTATGGCTTTTAGATGCGACAATCTGCGCAAAGGTAGGATTTTGCAGTGCGGCGGCGGTGATGGCTGCCATGTCGCGCGCAGTGGAATAATGCGCCTCGTCCGGAAGCCCGTTCGGGTTGGTAAAATGGGTTGATGCCGCACCCAGCGCCTGCGCCTTTTGGTTCATCATTGCGACAAATTCTTCGACAGAGCCAAAGTGTTCGGCAATGGCAACGGCAGCGTCGTTGCCGGAGGAGAGCATCAGGCCGTAGAGCAGCTGTTCCAGCGGAAGAGTTTCTCCGGCGGCCAGGTACATGCTGGACCCTTCGGCGGCGGCCGCTGCCGGCGAGACGGTGACGTTTTCTGTGATATCGCCATGCTCTAAGGCGGTCAGGGCGGTTAAAATTTTGGTGGTGCTTGCCACCGGCATCGGCGTGTCGGCGTCCTTTTGGTACAGCACCCTGCCGCTGGACATTTCCATCACCAGTGCCGATTTGGCAGAGACGCCGGTCTCGGCAAAGGCAAGAGAAGATAAAGAAAAAATGCAGGCTAAAAATGCCGGAATCCATCCGATATATCGCAGTTGCCGCATCGAATCACCCTCCTTTTTCCTTTAGTATATGAAAAAGATAAGAGGAACATGCGGCACGGACAGGCGGAAATTGGCGATGGAATCCATAAAAATTCCGCCCCCTGCGATCGGCAAGGGGCGGAAGTGTGTGAACGGTATCATGTTACTGGTTGTTCGGACTTTCTGCGACAATTTTGTCTACGACATTTTGCGGTGCCTCCTGGTAGCGGATAAATTCAAAGGAAAAACCGCCCCGTGCCTGGGTCATGCTGCGCAGGTCGGAGGCATAGGTGTGCATTTCTGCCATGGGAACCTCACCCTCGATCAGGGTCATGCCGTCCTCCTGCGGCGTCATGCCAAGCATCTGGCCGCGTCGTTTATTGATGTCACCGATGATGTCGCCGGTGTACTGATCCGGGACAGAAATCTTCAGATGGCCGATCGGCTCCAGCAGCGCGGGCGACGCCTGTTCCATACCGGCCTTATATGCCAGGTTGGCGGCAATCTTAAACGCCATTTCGGAAGAATCCACATCGTGATAAGAGCCGTCCACCAGCGTAGCTTTCAGCCCGACCATCGGATAGCCGGCAAGCACACCGTGCTGCATCGACTCGGTCAGTCCCTTTTCGACCGCCGGGAAGTATCCCTTCGGAACGCTGCCGCCGAACACCTTTTCCTCAAAGGTTAGACCCTCGGTCTCGCTCGGCTCAAACTCAATCCACACGTGACCGTACTGGCCGTGACCGCCGGATTGCTTTTTGTGCTTGCCCTCGGCCTTTACCTTTTTGCGGATGGTCTCGCGGTAAGGAACGCGCGGCTTTTCAAACGAGATATCCACGCCGAATTTATTCTTTAACTTGCTGACAATCACATCGATGTGCTGATCGCCGAGACCTTTTAAAATAAGCTGGCGCGTTTCTTTATTATTTTCCAGACGGAAGGTTTTGTCCTCCTCCATCAGCTTGGTTAGCCCCTGGGCAATCTTTTCTTCATCGCCCTTGGCTTTAGAAACAACGGCAAGGCTCATGTTGGGCTGCGCAAAGGCGATACCCTCCAAGCGGAGCGGATGATTCAGGCCGCTCAGCGTGTCGCCGGTGCCGGTCTTGGTCAGTTTTGCCACTGCGCCGATGTCCCCGGCGTTCAGACGTTCGACTTCGATCTGTTTTTTGCCCTGCATGACATAAATCTTACCAATTTTTTCGTTGGTATCCTTGTTCATGTTATATACGGTGGTATCGGGCGTCATAACGCCGGAATACACCTTAAAGTATGACAGCTTTCCGACATAGGGGTCGGCAACCGTTTTAAACACCAGTGCGGACAGAGGGTCTGCCACGTCAATCTTCAGGCGTGACGGGCTGCCGTCCTTCTTTTCGGCGATGATAAATTCATCCCTGCTGTCCGGCGCCGGAAAATATGCGTGAATCGCATTCATCAGCGAGGAAATCCCCAGCTTATGATATGCGCTGCCGCAGAGAACCGGGACGATGTCGCCCTCGGCAACGCCGCTGCGCAGTGCCTCGTACATCTCCGGCAGAGTAAATGCCTCGCCGCTAAAATATTTTTCCATCAGTTCTTCCGAGGTTTCGGCCACGGCCTCGTTAATCATCTCACGCAGGGGAGCCAGTTCCTCTTCCATACCGGGAGGCATCTCGGCGGTGACGGTACGGTCGCCGTCAAACTTTCTGGCCTCCTGTTCTACCACATTGATAAAGCCGGTGATGCGCTCACCCTCGCGCAGCGGCAGCTGAAACGGCGCAATCTTTTTGCCGTACTTATCCTTCAGCTGCTGCAAAACGCCCTGATAATTGACGCGTTCGTCATCGACCTTGTTGATAAAGAAGATGCGCGGAATTCCGCGTTCTTCGCAATACTTCCATGCCTTTTCGGCGCCGACGGTCAGACCGGATTTTCCGCTGAGCACAATGATTGCCGCATCGGCCACGCGGATCGCGCTCTGAACCTCGCCCACAAAATCAAAATACCCCGGTGTATCAATGATATTAAATTTTACACCGTTCCACTCGCAGGCAGCCAGCCCCATACTGATCGAGAACTTTCGCTTGATTTCTTCCGGATCAAAATCCATTACCGTGTTCCCATCTGTGGTTCTGCCCAGCCGGTCAATATTGCCGGAGGTGTAGAGCATGGCTTCGGCAAGCGAGGTTTTGCCCGCATTCCCGTGGCCCAGTAAACAAAAGTTTTTCAGCTTTGATGTGTCATATAGTTTCAAACGACAGCCCTCCTAAATTGGTATTGAATGATGCCAAAGACGGCACAATTCTTATTTCTTATTGTACTTGATTTTCTTTGATATTTCAACCGAAAACTATACAATTTTTATGGAATTTATTAGGCATATTTAACAATAAGCAAAGCAAATGCAAAATAAAAAGTTTACATAATCCGGAAAACGGCGTAACAAAACGGCTATGCAGCCATATGATGGTATTGGGACGGCTAAGGTGCCGCCCGGATAAGAAGGAGGAAGTAAGATGAATCATTATCAAGACAGACGCTCTCGCGCAGCGCAAAACGGGGATAGCTGCCCGGTTTGTAGGCAAAATGCTGCAGAGCAGGGCGAAGCGGCCGCAATCCGTGCGGATGCGGCAGAAGAGAGAAGCGATACCAGAGTTCGGCGTGCCAACCATTTTTCGGACCCGGTATGCGTAAACAGCAACCAGATTTATGATTCCTGCCGTGACCGTGACTGCGTGGCAGATCAGAGAGTATATCTGACGGCCGAGGGGCAGGAACTTTTGGAGCAGGCGATCAATGTTAAGCTGAAAAAGGCAGAGGTTATTTGGGTATTTACCGATGTAGAACCGTTGTCCTTTAACCGCGGATATTTTTCGGTCGATCTCAAGTTCTTTGTATGCACCACATTAGAGATTTTCCGCGGTGTTTCCAATCCCACCATTGTGCACGGGCTGACAACCTATGACAAGCGGATTATCCTGTACGGATCCGAGGGGAATTCCAAGCTGTTCAGTTCGCGGTTTAACCCGAATGAAAACAGTTCCATCGCAGAGACCTGGCAGAAAACCAATATGCCGACGGTGACCGTTGAGGTTGTGGAGCCGGTTGCATTGACGGCGAAAATCGTTGACGAGGATTGCTGTGGCTGCGACTGTGGCTGCGATGCGGCAGCAAGCACGAATTCCAGCTGCGGCTGCGATGTATTCCCGGAGACGATCTGCAGCTGCTTTGACGATCCGCTTGTGATTGATGATTTTGCCAGAAAGGTGCTGGTTACTTACGGATTGTTCTTTATTGTACGGCTGGAGAGAGACACGCAGCTTTTGATTGACGCGGTGGATTTCTGCATTCCGACCCAGGAGTGCCCGTCCGCGACCGAGGAAAGCCCCTGTGCGCTCTTTCATGACATTCGTTTCCCGATTGACGAGTTTTTCCCGCCGCAAAAGCCGAGGGAAGGAAACGGTTCCGGTTCCGGCTGCGGCTGCGGATGTAACAACTGATTATAACTGAAAAAAAGCGAAAGGCCGGCGTACGCCGGCCTTCAGACCGCTGACAAAGTCAAAGTCAGCGGTCACTTTTTTTGTAAAAAAGCCTTCCCGAATTATGCGTAATATGGTATCATATAAGTAAA
>CAVGTH010000058.1:0-2544 GCA_963632045.1 Roseburia faecis
ATTATATGGTTACAGATACCGAGGTCGAGGCGCTGGTTTTAGAATGCAATCTTATCAAAAAATACCGTCCCAAATACAATATTTGATTGAAAGACGATAAACAGTACCCTTATATTAAAATCACCATGCAGGAGGATTTTCCGCGCATTTATATGACGCGAAAGATTTTAAAAGACGGCGCAAAATACTTTGGGCCGTATATGAGCTCTTTTATGGTACGTGACACGCTGGAGACGATACGGCATATTTTTAAGGTGCGCAGCTGCAACAAAAATCTGCCGAAGGATATCGGAAAATCCAGACCGTGTCTGTATTATCATATGAAACAGTGCTCCGCGCCCTGTGACGGACGGATCTCGAAAGAGGAATACCGCGAGGTATTTGATCGGATTTCTGCCGTTTTGGAGGGGCGATATCACGCAATTATCGAAGAATTGACCGAAAAGATGCACGAGGCCTCCGAATGTCTGGAATTTGAACGCGCGGCACGGTACCGCGATAAAATCGAGAGTTTGAGGATCCTTGGTGATAAGCAAAAAATTATCTCTACCAAAGAAAATAACCGCGATATTCTCGGTATCTTTCAGGACGAAAAGGAAAGCTGTATCCAGATTTTTTACATGCGTGACGGCAAGATTTCCGGCTCGGAGTACTATGTCTTTCCGACAGAAGAGCATGACCGTGAAGAATTGGTTTCCGGGTTTATCAAGCAGTATTATTTTAACGCGACCATGATTCCGCAGGAAATTTTAGTACCGGTTCCCTTTGAGGATATGCAGGAGGTGGAAAAGTGGCTGACGCAAAAGGTGAACCACAAGATCACCTTGCATCATCCGCAGCGCGGCGAAAAGGCCTCCTTGATTGAAATGGTACACAAAAACGCGGAAGAGTCGCTGCAAAAGCACCGTTTTAAGCGCGATCGGGAACGCTTAAAGGCAAACGAAATACTCAAACAACTGACCGAGGTTTTGTCGCTTCCTAAAACGCCGTTTCGGATTGAGAGTTATGATATTTCCAACATTTCCGGGACACAAAGCGTCGGCGCCTGCGTTGTTTATGTGAATGCCAAAGAATCGAGAAAAAACTATCGCCGTTTTCGGATTAAGACAGTAGAGGGCGCGAATGACTATGAAAGCATGAAAGAGGTCATCTATCGGCGTTTTAGCCGCGCATACCAGGAAGAAGAGGCAATCCGATCGGGAGAAATGAAGGAAGAGGACGCAAAGTTTTTGCCGCTGCCTGATTTGATTTTGCTCGACGGCGGAAAGGGGCATGTCGCCGCCATCCGGCTCTTAATGGAAACGCTGGGAGAAGAGGTTCCTGTTTTTGGCTTAGTCAAAGACGACAAGCACCGAACGAGAGGGCTGACCGACGATCACAATGAAATCCGATTGGACAAAAACGGAGATCTTTTTCACTTTTTAACCTGTATGCAGGACGAGGTGCATCGTTTTGCGATCACTGCCTTTCGGAAGAATCACGAAAAAAACGCCATGCATTCCGAACTGGAAAACATACCCGGCATCGGTGCGGCAAAACGCCGCGATTTGCTGCGTACCTTTATTACCATTGACCGCATACGGGAGGCAAGTTTTCAGGAACTGTGCAATGTTGTAGGAAAAGGCGCCGCAAGCAGTGTTTTAGATTATTTTCACGGAGAGGAGACGGAACATGAGTCTTAATATTTTAGAAGAGGCCGAAAAGCTGCAGCCGCAGCTGGTTGCCGACCGCAGATATCTGCATAGACATCCGGAGTTATCCTTTCAGGAACATCACACGATGCAATATGTCAGCAAAAGACTGGACGATATGGGAATATCCCACCGCTGTCACATTGCCCAAACGGGAATTTTGGCAGAAATAAAGGGCAAAGGTCCCGGAAAATGCCTGTTGATTCGTGCCGACATGGACGCATTGCCGATTGAAGAAAAAAATGAGGTCTCGTATGTATCCGAAAATCAAGGCATCATGCACGCATGCGGCCATGACGCGCACACCGCGATTGCACTTGGCGCTTGTGCGCTGCTTCAAAAGTTTCGCGACCACTGGTGCGGCACCGTAAAGATTGCCTTTCAGCCGGGAGAAGAGACTACCGGCGGTGCGGATCCTATGATAAAAGAGGGGGTTTTGGAAAGCCCGGCGGTCAACGCCTGCGTCGCTTTGCATGTTGATCCCGATCTTGATGCCGGCACGATAAGAACCAACGCCGGCGCGATGTATGCCTCGCCGGACGATTTTTATATTACCATTCATGGCCGCGGCGGCCACGGCGCCGAACCGCAGTTTGCGGTTGATCCCATCGTGATTGCCGGACAGCTGATTTGTCAGCTGCAAACCATTGTCAGCCGCAGCATTGACCCGTTTGATGAGGCGGTTGTCACCATCGGATCGATTCACGGCGGTAACGCAACCAATGTGATCCCGGATTCTGTCACGCTGAACGGTACCGCCAGGGCATTAAACGAATCTATGCGCGACCATTTGGCATCCCAAATCGAACAGCTTACAAAACATATTTGTGCCGCCTATGGCGCAGAATATGAA
>CAVGTH010000058.1:2554-3543 GCA_963632045.1 Roseburia faecis
ATGAATACGAATTTGTAAAATTATATCCGCCGCTTATTAACGATCCGGGCATTGCCGCCATGGTTTTTGACAGTGTGGTTCACTGTCTTGGTGAAAAGTCCTGCATCTTTGGCGGACGTCCCACCATGGCAGGTGAAGATTTTGCATATTTTGCAAAGGCGGTTCCCTCTGCCATATTTAAACTTGGCTGCCGCAACGAAAAGAAGGGCATAACGGCGCCCATTCACAATCCGCATTTTGACATTGATGAAGACTGTTTGTCAACGGGGGCTGCCGTTTTCACGGATTTTGCACTTCGTTTTTTAAAGGACTAGACGTGTTTTTATCTTCGTTATTAAAGTAAAAGCAGGCAGGCGATGGGTGCGGTTCTACTTTTTCTGTGATTATATCAAGATAACATAAACCGTCTTTTTGATAAAGGCAACCTTGTTCTGAGCAATGAATGGTAGACATTTTTTCTCTCCTTTTTAAAATATCCGTCAATCACGTTTTCATTGATGCTTTGAAACTTTTATGTCAAAATCGGTAACGCTTTTATAACCTTAGTTTGAGCGAAAATAAAAATATCATACAGAAAAACGGCTCCGAAATCAACGGAGCCGCTATCTATATGAAAAGGGCACGCGCGCATCATGCACCTGTCAATGCTAATGTATGCAAAAAACGAAATTGCGTTCCCAATAAAAATTGAAATAATTTTGATATCCGGAACCCATCTGAGTGATGATACATATAATACACCATACAAAAATCATGACGATATTTTCAAATTTGAGTTTATGTAATCCGGGAGGTATAATCCATCTTATGGGGTGACATATTAGGTCTATCAAGACTTCCGCAGGACGATAGGAAAAGAGGCGACGTATATGGATCAGGAAGAAGTAATCTTACATTGCGGATCGGATTTATCCGACTTTTGGCACAAAATACAAGACTATTTTCCGAAAGACGAAATGGAATTGGTCAGCGTTTCGGACTTTGCCTTT
>CAVGTH010000058.1:3553-5806 GCA_963632045.1 Roseburia faecis
TGCCTTGCCTTCGATGAAGACGAAAGGACGGACTTCTTTTTTTTCGCCCTGTCAAAGCTGGACGAAGAAGAGGAGGCGTTATGCCTTTTGCTGGAGGAAAGATTGAATCTGTTTTTTCGGGAACACGATGAAATTTTCATGGATGGTTTTTTGCGTTTTGCAACATGGGAATACCGTGAAAAAATTATCTTGCTGCTGGACGACTGCTTTGATGAATTTGCGGCAAAGCAGGAGTATTCTGAATTTTTAGAGCTGCTGCATTATTTTGTCGAGACCGAGGAGCCGCGTTTTGAGGATTTGACGGTGTCGATTCATGCAAACAGAGAAATTCAATTTTATGACGGGGCCGGTGTGGATATTACAACGCGTTGTAAAAAACGGTTTATGGAGGAATTTCAGGACAACGCGCCCGATACCGAAGATTTTATTATGAGCACGCTGATTTTGTATTTACCGCAGCAAATATGGATTTATGGCAGCCAATTTTTAAATAATAAAAATTTTCTTGTAACACTGCGCCATATTTTCGGCGAACGGGTACAAATATACGGTGTTCCGCTGCGGCTGCCTTAACAACTGTGTGATCGAATGAAAAGCAACGAGATGGTTGATTGATAACGCGCGTTCACATACCAATGTGGGGCTGTATACTAATAATGTGAGATCTGATTTCATAAAAAAAACCGCCAAAATCAATATTTTGGACGAAATGATATCAAAAGGAGGTATATTAAGGATATATTAAACATTGCACAAAATAAAAATTTTGTGCAGTCAAGAAGAAGTTATTTTACAAAAGGAGAAAGATTTAATGCAATCAGCAAAATCCTTAGATCACGGCGCGCCGGAACCGCTTGCGTCATTTTTAATTTATATGGAAAGCACTCAGGGCAAGTCGCGCAAAACCGCAGACGAATATTTTTATGATCTGCAAACGTTTTATCGGTTTTTAAAAGTTTATTTTCATAAAGTTGATCCCGATACGGATTTTCATGAGATTTCGATTGACGATGTCGATTTATCCATGCTGCGCGCTGTTAAGCTGAGTACCTTGTATGAGTATTTAAACTATCTCAATCGCGTACGCGGCAATGTTGCCGGAACCCGTGCCCGCAAGGTTGCATCCCTAAAGTCGTTTTATAAGTATTTATGCAGCAAGGCGAATTTGGTTGACGAAAACCCGACTGCGGAACTGGAATCCGTGAAAATTCCAAAACACCTGCCGAAATATTTCTCCTTAGACGACTGCGTTACGCTTTTGGCATCCACGGATCAGCGAAATGCAAAACGGGATTATTGTATGCTTACCTTATTTTTAAACTGCGGAATGCGGCTTGCCGAGCTGGTTTCGATCAATATTACGGATATCCGCGGAGATTCATTGGTAGTAATTGGAAAAGGCGGCAAGGAACGTACCGTATACTTAAACCAAGCGTGTTTATCGGCCATTGAGGCTTATCTGCCGATCCGCAACGAGCAAAAAGCTACCGCTGCTGCCCGCAATGCGCTGTTTTTGTCCGAGCGTGGAAATCGCATCAGCCGCCGAACCGTACAGTATACGGTTGAAAAATATATCAAAAAAATTGGGCTGGACCCTCATAAATATACAACGCACAAACTGCGCCACACCGCCGCAACGCTGATGCATCAATCCGGTGTGGATATTCGCGTCTTGCAGGAAATTTTGGGTCATAAACAGCTATCAACCACGGAAATCTATACCCATATCAATAATGACCAGATTCGGGATGCGGTCAATCAAAACCCTCTCTCTTCCATGCAGCCGCCAAAATCAGAATCTGATGACGAATAGGTTTACATAATATAATTATGTAAACCTATTCGTGTTTATAACCACTAATAATGAAATTTTTCGCCGATTTCACGTCGTTTTTGGCATGATATTGTGACATTGTCTGTTTCAAAGACTACGATCGTTTTTCGTATAAAGGATAGCTGGCTGCCAGCGCACCGGCATTTCTTACTTCGGAGAGCGTCTTATGATCTCCCAGCGCCCTCATGATGGCCTGCATATATAAGATGCCAAACATCTGATGGTACTGTTCGCCGTCCATGCCGCCGGGGAACTTCGCACAGTCCGGAAAGCTCCAGTCATTGACAAAATCGCTGTCATCGCATTCGTCCAGCTTAAATCCGTCAATATCCCAATCTACAAAGTTTTCGCGGTGGTATTTTGCAAAAATCTCCTGCGCCTCCTCCATGCTGAAATCCGGAACCAAACCCTCCCAGATC
>CAVGTH010000058.1:5816-11402 GCA_963632045.1 Roseburia faecis
ATGTTGCGTGGATAAAAGCATGTTCCCACAAATTGATATGAAAACCGTTGTCTTTTAAGTACTTCACAACCTCTTTATAATTGGGAAAACGCTCCTGATCCCATACATAAGAACAGGAATAACTGGAGGACTGCCATCCGGGCTCGAATCCCATGATGCTGCACGGAATGTCGTTCGACCGAAAATAGTCGGCGATCTCCATAATTTGATTCCCCGTGCTTTTTCCGTATGCCCGATAAAAAACGCCGAGCGCCCATTCGGGCACTTCACATCCGCCGCCCGAAAAGACGTTATACTGCGCTACAATATCGGTAATATTTTTCCCTTCAAACAGGTAAACATCAATTCCCTTTGCGGCCGGAATATCAATCGTCATGACAGTCGGCTCGTCCAGAGTATCCTTGTTGTACAGTTCATCGACATCGGTAATGACATCGTTGTTTTCCTCCGCAACGCGATTTCTTTTTTTCACATATCCGCAGTGAACCTCAATATGCCTCGCCGTGTCAATATACATGCCGTATCCGCCCGTTGTGATAAAAAACGGAACCTGCGCATGCGAATCCCCGGTATAAGAAACCGGATCGGAGTTCGTCTTGAGGCGCAGTTTGTGACCCTTGTGATTAAATCCTTTCAGCTGCAGTCCAAAACCGTAAATCTGCTCTCCGGCGGAAAGCGGAAATTCCAGCATGCAGCCGCGCGGCGTTTTTGTAAACTGAATCTGATTGGTGTCATATTCCACTTCTGTTTCGTGCACATTTAGGTTCTTACAAACTTCTGCCTTTTCGGTTTTATTTTCGCCTTGTGATCTATTTTTCAATATATTGTTTCAGTGCCAGGTAGCAGCCGGCCGTCCAGCCCAGCATCGGCGGCGTTTTGAGGGAGGACGCTGCGTTGCAGCTGCCCTCGATCACGTTATACTTCTCCCATAAATTGTGGGTTTCTTCATAGACATTTTCAACCAGATCAACATATTTTTCTGCAATCCGCATGGCATCCTCCCGGTATCCGTACCGATCCAGCGCCATCACCATGATATATTGCAGGCAAGCCCATCCGTTGGGATAATCCCATTGGAAAACGCCCTTCACCTCGTTCTTTTCACAGGTTAAGACGCCGAAGTCACTCTCTAAATACGAGAGATGACGAACCGCGGCAGCTGCTTCTTCCTCATCTGCCAGACCTACAAATAACGGATAAAAGGACGCCGCAGAAAAAATGGTACTTTTCGTTTGCAGCTTTTCGTTATAATCAAGGTAAACGCCGTCCGCGTCCTTCATCAATTGCTGCATGCATATCTTTCTGTTTGCGGCTTTCTCATTCCAGGCGGCCTCTTCACCACATTCCAGTTCTTTGGAAAAATAGGCCATGTTTTTCTCAAACAGATACATCAAGGAATTTAAGTCAACCTGGACAAAATTCTTGCCGTCAAGTCCCCAGCGCGGATTTAAGTCCCAACCGGATTCACACATTCGATGAAATTCGCTGACTGCGTCGGCCGGCGTAAGATCCGGCTGATATCCGATTCTGCCCACAAAATATTGATACGTTCCGTCAATGTCCTCTTTGGGTATCGTATTATGCCCGTAGCGGTTCAGACCGGTTGCGGTAAGGCGGGGTGATCCATCCAAAACCGATACTCGGTTTTAAGGGCGCTATAGGCGTCCGTCAGCCACACCTTATCCCGGCTGTAATCATAGACAAAAACGGAGACTGCGAGTTTTTTAAAAAAGAGGTTCTGTTCCCGTTTGGCATAAAACCGTATCGGCGGACCAGATAGAGCATGTTGTCCGTATTATTTTTGACTTGCTGATGTCTGCCGGTAATCTTTAGCCCCTGGTTAAAAAAATAGGTGTCCCAATAGTACATTTCATCAAAAAAGCCGACGGACGGGACACTGTACGGGTACGGCAGACCGATTAAAGTCCCCTCGTCCTCGCGATTGTCCTTGGTACAATCATCGATGTTTTCATAAATATATTGCTCGACTGCGTTCATAACCTATCCTCCAGAAATTATCATAAATCGTATTGCTTGTCAAGTGAAAAAAGAGACAATGTGACATGTCTCTTTTTTCGTTTTACATGTTACTCAATAATCATAACCAGGCGTACAATGGATTTTTCAAACACAACCAGAATATTGCTATAACCGTTTCCGGCATCCTTGTACCCTAAAATCTCTTTTTGCGAGCCGCCGATCACGGTCTTATGCTCGGTATCATAGATGAAGGTTTTTGCGCCCGATCCGGAATTACCTCTTCCGCCTCCACCGCCGCTGCTGCTTCCTCCGTTTCCACCGGAAGAAGAATCGCTGGTGGTGTTGATCGCATTCACCAGGGCTGCCTTAATATCGGCAAGACTCTTTGGTGTAATGCCCTGCAATTTTTTGTAATATGCAGCCGGATTTGTCTTGGCGTCTATCGTATCGAGCAGCGTCGAAATTGAGTCAGAACCCGTAAAATTGTCTTTGGCAAGCTTTAACAGTTTTTCAATTCCCTCGGCGCCGCGCAGCGTCGCAAACGGTTTGCAGATCACCTGATTGATCAGTTCTGTATAGAGCTTTTCATAAGACTGATCTTTGTTTGTCATTGCGTAATTTACAATCTCGGCTCTTAATGCATCGCTTGTAAGTACCGTATCAGAGAAGATTGCTGCGGTTCCCTCATTCAAAACGGAAACAATCATGGTCTCAATCACGCTTGCATCGGAAACCTGGTTGAGAATCAGCGAAAACGCGCATGCGTTCATTGCATCGGTCAATGCGCTCAAATCTGCAACCTGACTGCCGTTTGCCATAGCGGTATAAAAGGCCGTTTTTTGCTGCGGCAGCTGATTTAAAATGTAATCGTAGGTTACGATTGCATCCATTTCCGGATAAACGCTTTCAATTGCGGTTTTCATCATCTCCGGATTGCCCAATGCGGCATTTACCATCTGTACCAGTTCTGAAATCGTAACCGTGGTAAAATGGAATGTATACGGCTCTGTCTTTTGACCGTTGATGGTCATGACTCTGTCCGGAACCGTTACGGTGTACTTCGTGCCCTTTTGCATCTTTGCGCCGTCCAGCGTTATGATACATTTTTTGATATCCTTTTCGTCCGAGGCAACCTTTGCACCGGCATCCGGGGTTACCGTGATGTTGCCGAGCGTTGCCGGATCCATGGGCGAATCAAACGTAATGCTGATGGTCGCGTTGGTGCAGGAGATGGCAGTCTGTCCGTTCTCCGGCGTGGTCGAAACCACCTTTGCCGCCGTATCCTTTACCGTTACCGTCGTAAAGGTAATTGCGTTGCTGCCTGTCAGCGCTCTGCCTTTGAAATCCTTTACTCCGCCAAGGCTTAACGTATACTGCGTGTTCGGATCCAGATTGCCGAGTTGAACCGTGCAGCGTGACGCATCGTTCACGTCAAACAGCACCCTTTCGATCTTATTGTTCGGTGCATGGTGATTCCGCCAAGCAGGGTATCAAACCGAACCGGTGCGTCAAATTTTAAATCAACAACCGGTGAAATCGTGGATACCTCTGTCGCGCCGTTTTCAATCCCGGAGGAGACCAACTGCGGTGCGCGATCCGGCGCAAGGCTGGCATCATATATGCTCCAGTCGTCAATATACATCACCTTTTGACCGATCGAACAAATCGAAATTTCTTCCGGCATATTGGGCGATGATACGGTAAACTCTTCGGAGAGATAATACCATTCATTCGCGTTTAACTGATACTTTCTGGTATCCCAGTTGTCGCCGCCGCACCAAAATGCCAGTGTAACTTCCTGCGCCTCTTCCGTCTTTACCCATGCCGACATTCTGTAAACGCCGGCCTTTTGGATCGAGGTTTTTGTGATGACCGGCTGGTCACCCCAGGCCGGTGAAAACTTTAACACGTAATTTTTATTCCCGGTTCGCTCCGTCTCGTCAGCAAACATAATGCTTTCGTTGCGGTTTTTATCATCAAAAACCGAGAGCAGGGCGGTGTTTTCCATATCTCCGTTATCAACCAGATTAGAAAATCCTTTTGCGGTCTTAAAGTGAACGGATTTGGGAACTGCCGCCATGTTAGTTAATGAGATAATCTGATTTGTGAATTCTACCGTATAATCGGTGTTCGCACGTAATTCCTCTGTAAATACAACCTTTAATTCATTTTCCGCACTGCCTTTTTCAATCCGATACGAAGCCGAAGGCGTAATCGTTACGGCGCTGTCTGTAAGTGCCGCAAAATCAATCAGGTTATTAAACACTGCCGTGATGGCAAAGTCCTTAACCGGAATATCGGCTGCGCCATCCTCCGGCGTTGTTCTCGTGATCTGAAATGCCGGCATGGTTTTTACCGTGTGGAACGTAACGTTTTCTCCGGCGGCAACCGGAAAGCCTGCCAGCGTCTTAAATCCATCCAAAAACGTGATGGTATATGCGGTATCCAGCTGCAAAGTATCCAGCGCAATCTTGATGCTGTCACTGCGGCTTGCGCTGCCCGGCGTTACCGTGAAAGAAACGGCAGGGCTGATCTGGATATTTTCTGCCTTTACGGTTGTTTTGTCGATATACTTATCAAAATAGACTTCGATTTCGGTTCCGATCAGGCCGACTTCCTCGCCGGACTCTAAAGAGGTGGAAACAATCGATGCCTCACCGCCGTCAAGTCGGGAATCCTTCTGCCACGAAAGAATCGGATAACCGTTGTTTGCCTCCGTGGTGTCCGCCGTGTATGCAGAACCTAAATCCGCGGCCTTGTCTTTCAGCTGATTTGCCGTAATCCGTTCGCCGGCGTAACACTCCTGCGGCCAGTGAGGACTGTCCACATAATACGAGTTTATGACCTTGGACTTTAATCCTTCCTCTTTGCAGCGCACAAGCAGGGTATTGGAATAACAGTTTTCAACCTGCGCCACGGCGTGAATACCGCCGATCAGACCGCCGTCTTCGTCAACCTCGCTATCATCCATTGCACAGTCGATTGCATAACAATTTTTAACATTGACGCCGCTGCCGTCAACCAAGCCGATCAAACCGCCGCCGCGCTTTGCATAGCCATAGGTTGTGGTTGCATTGATGGTTATATTCTTTGCATAGCAGTTTTCAACCGTTGCGTTCTCGTTTACTTCGCCGATCAAGCCGCCGATGGCGTGCGTCCAATTGGCCGCCGTTCCGGCTCCGTTTTCAACGCCGACATTTTTGATTTGTGCACTGCCGGCAACGACACCGAATATGCCGTAGGGCAGTTCGTCGGTGATTGAAAGCGTGAAATCTTTAATCACATGTCCCTGACCGTCAAAGGTGCCGCAAAACGGATGTCCCTTGATGCCAATGTTGGCGCTCCACAGCATGTTATCTAAACTGATATCGTTATCAAGATAATATACTTTTCCGGCGCCGCCCTGTGCGTCCGATTGAATATCACTTGCCATTTGTATGAGATCCTGTGCGGATGTAATATGGATTTCGCTTTCATCAAAAAGGGAAACCGTGTCCGCAGCAACCGAGAAAGATATCGAACTTATCATCACACATGCTGCCAGTAATATACTAAAGAATTTTTTCATATTTCCTCCCAAATTCTCTTTTTTTATATCCTTCTTTA
>CAVGTH010000059.1:0-7544 GCA_963632045.1 Roseburia faecis
AGTGACATCAATGCCTTCTGCCAATACCGCTCCGTTTGGGCCGATAAGATCTCCGCTCAGACTGCAGTTTGCGGAGGTTCCCGCAAACTGCGGATAAACCTCAGACATCGGCTTTAAATTCAAATCCGTGTCCGTAATAGAACGCATACTTTCCGCCGTTATAACCGCATTTTTGACCAGTCCTTTGTTAACCTTTTCCAGCATGCCGTCAAAGTGATACCGCATAGGCCTGTCGGGGGAATACGTGATGATCTTTTGCGGTTTATCGAGACACTCATAAATCATGTCCTCGCCAATTGTTTGATAAACATAGCCTTTTTTTGCTAACACAATGGACGGGTCACTCGGTGATCTTCCTGCCCCCGAACCGGACGGCCTTGTCACGGTACGCGATACAATATTGATGAATTCCGGCTGCAACGACTGCGTGTGATCTTCAAGACTATCCACATAACCGCGGCCGAAACTCATTATCGTCTGTAAATGCTCGCGATAGCGTTCGTTTTCTATCAGCGTCGGCCACGAAAACTGTCCGTGCCACCAGTCAAGTTCCATGTGGGTGGACCAGCCTGCGGCGGTTAGTTCATAGGCGGCGGCATACGCAATGCCGTTATCAAAATAAGTATGTGCGTTTCCGCCGACACCGCCTTCCAAAACCACGCCAACCGACTTTCCGTCAGCAACATTTCGCATCATGGATGGAAATGTATAATACGACTTGTCCAGAAAATTTGTGTTGTTAAAAAATTCTTCGGTTATCATGGTCACATTTTCTAAACCGCCAAGGAAAAGCATGTCGTTTCCGTTTGCCATATCCTCCGTGTTAGGTAAAATCTGCGTAATTCTGTTCCACTGATCGGTACTCACATTTCCAAACCGCTGCGCACCGAGAAGCCACTCGTAATGCACCAATAAGTCAAACAATATATCTCGGCTGGTGTAGTCCTTGGTTTGATCCTTCATAAACTCATCATAGGTCAATGGCATATATAAATCCCACGATGCAAGACCTTCTTCAGAGGGTTCAACCCGTCGGCCCAAATAATGCTTTGCGTAATCCCAGAAGTGTATCGTCTGCGCATCACCGCCATCATAAGTGATCCTCAGTCCCTCATCTTCTTCCTTCAAGGCTTTCCGAAAGGCTGCAATCGTCGCCGGATTATATCCGACACGTCCCGGCCAAAGCGGCCAGCTCCAGATATAATCTGAGTGACCGTATCCGGTACTGCCGGCAGCCATTCCCGCCGCGATGCTTTGGTTAAACGCATGAATATACTTCTCATGAGGGATGGCTCCGTCGTGCTGCGTTTGCCCATCATTTACCTCTCCGGCCCAATTCATTTCCAGAGCATCATGATACGCAAGATACTTTGATAAATCCGTACCCACCGAATACTGATATAACACCGGAACATCATTTTTTGCAAAAAACTCAAAATCTCCGAACTGTCCCAGGCCGCCGGCAGAAACTACTGCAACCCGATTCGGAAAATACTTTGTCCAAAGGTCGTAGACCTCTTGCAGCCGTTGTTTATCCGAACCGTTGGGCGCAGAACCAATCCAAAGCATATTCTCTCTATACGGTGCAGGCTGAAAAGAAGCCGCCGCAGGCACCTGAACCAGCAGCCCTTCAAGCCCGTTATCCTGATATTCGATTCCCTTTTCGCTTGTTTCCTCGATGTTATATTTGATTGCAAAGCCATCACCGTTTCCGTCATTTCCGGGATGCAGCCAAAGCATGAGACGCTGTCCTTCTTTCAACACCACATTTTTTGACGCACTGACGGTCATTACATCTGCCGAACTCACGGGGATTTTTAATCGTTCAAAACAACTCACATTCCATTCGCTATTCTCTTCTAAAATACCAAGCATTGCCCAGCCGCCGTCTCCGGTATAATTGCCGTTAACGCTTATATTACGAATATTCAGATCAAACTTGTAATTTCCGGAGTGGTTAGGAGTGAACATCACTCCCAGTTTATCTTTGTGGGGGCGCGCAAATATGCTTCCGTTTTGCTTTTCTTGCTCCGTCCATCTGATATATTCCGCTGCATCTCCCCGGTCAATTTGTACCGTTCCATCACTTTTTGTAATTGGCGTAACAGGGAATATATCCATATCATCCTTGTCCTTGTCCTCAACATAAAAAGACCAGACGTCACCGTTTTTCTCTAATGCACCGGACGGATTATATATCACATCCCCGATATCGTCCAACCTGCCTAAGGGCGTCATACGACCAAGATCACTCCAAACGTACGCCTTCACTTTTTTCGCGTTCTCCGGTATCAGCGCTGACGCTGTAAAGGATTCACACAATAACCCCTTAAATTCCTTGCTTTCTGAGACATCCATCGAGAGCAGCCTGTCATTTGAATCGTAGATGGCCAATACAAGCAATCCCCTCGATTCACGCTCGTCGCTGTTCATAAAATTACATTTAAGGTCAAGATATCTGCCCGCAGCCGCAGTCACCTGCGCAAGGGATGCCACGGGAACACCGTCGATATGGTACGCATACGTGGTTCCCGGAGACATATCCACCGACAGATCCAACTCATACAACTTATTGAACGTGTTTGCCGCGCATGCTTCCAAAATTAATTTGTCGCCTTTTTTAAGATTTAAAAAATATTTGCTCCAATTTACGGTATCAGATCCACTGTCCATCGCTAATTTATAATTTTCCGTATCATTATGTCCGCCCGATATTGCCGCACTGTCAAAAGTGCCGTCCAGCTTATACAAATAAAACCAGCCGTCATCATCGGGTGTTCCCGCTATATTTTTTGCGGACAGATTAAATCCATAATTCCCATCTTCCGGCGCCGTAAAGGCAATCAGCGGATATCTTTTTCCTCTGCCTGACGGATCACCCGGCTTTAATACAATTTTTCCGGTACTCTTATCCTGGTAAAAGACAGGGGCGGAATTCTTATCGTTTTCGTTTCCTGCCCAGATACTCTCACTGTCAGAGTATAGCGTAGCGGGATAAGCTGATGTAATGGCAGTGTTCGGCTTATCGGATACTGAAAGATCGGGGGATGCAGAAAACCCAAAGTCAAAGGGCGAATTTGCTCCTTTTTTATCAGACAGCATATTTTGCGCCATTTTTGACGCATCGTATACAACGTCTGTATTTTCCGCATCCGTGATACGATATCTGACGTTTGCTGCAATATTGATACTGCCGGTTGTATTCACGATAAACAAAAATATAGTGTCGCCCGCACTGACATCCACAGTCATTTTGCGCTCACCAAACACTGCTTCGCCTAAATCTGCGGGGCGGAGTACTGTTTGCGTCTCCATGAGCCGTTCAACGTTGTCAGAATCGACAGGTTTTTTAGCCAACGCAAAGCCGGCAATCTCTCCTGATCCGTTTTCGAGCATACGGTTATACAGACCAACGTCAACAATCCAACTCCCCGAATACGGGGCAATCCATCCTATGGCCATGCTGTTCTTGGCATCCCGGTTCTCTGTCACATCGCCGCCGTGCGGCCTTGCCATAAAAGTACCTCCCGGAATAAACGGATTCACAAACAGTCTGGTATTAGATGTATATATCGCTGAGTTTATGTCCGTTCCGGACTGATTAATCGCGCTGTCCTTGTCACCGGGCAGTTTGATTTTATACCAGTTTTTCACATTGAGATTATCGGTTAATCCGTCTATCCCCGACATGTCATTTTTATTACGAAAGTATACCTGCCACACCGCTGACGGATCAACAACTTCCGTATAATCTCCGGGGGAGTAGGTCTTTCCTGCATTCTCTGCCGCGAAACCAGTTGTCATGCACAACAGTCCCAAAATTGCTAATATTGTGATCAATACTTTTTTTGGCATCTTTCTCCCCTCCTGTCTGCTGCATCATCATAACCGCCCGCCAAATTAGTTGATAATTGTAATAACACCCTCCGGCTCCTCGTTACCGGCCTTGTCAGTCGCCTTAAACCGCACAATGTTTTCTCCCTTTTGAAGTGAAATCTTATACGTGAACACACTGCGAAGTGCGGCATGATTTGTCACTGTCACCGGCTTGCCATCGTTGATGCTATACTCTACCTTTTTGACGCCGCTTCCCAAGCCGTTATCCGTAACGCTGAGCGTCAAAACCGCTTTTCCGCCGTATGACCCATCTGCCGCTTTTACACCGTCAACACTCGGCGTTGTTACCGGGGCGCTGGTATCCTCCCTGGAAATTCTTCCGTCCAGAGAAACTGCGTCGTTTAAGTTTTGTTTTCGCTGTAATATTCCGCTCAGTTTGGATACGCTTTCTGCCGACGCGGGCAGAATGTAGAAAATTTCATGCGTGGTATCACAAAAGCGCAATTCCAAATAACCTTGTGCATCAGATTGACCGCTTCCTCTTATCCCTGACGGCATCGCCACATAATCATATGCGGTATTCGGTTCGTCAACCAGGACTTTCACACATGTGACGCCATCGAATTCATAGGGAATGTTGTTTCCCTGCTGCCGCTGATTATTGGCCGCAAAAAATCTTCCTAAGGAGTTTTGTACGCCGGCAATCGTCATCCCGGCCTCATTTTTGTAAAGCCGTACCGATGCCTCTGATTCCAGCGCGCCGTATTTGACATATTCTCCGTTCTCTTTTATCTTATTATTCCCGGTTAGTGTACCTGAATTTTCAACCGTCAGCCAATGTCGGCTGATGCCGTTTTGTTCAAGCAAATAAGTATAAACCGCTCCGGTTAACTCATAATTGACCGGCTCACGGGGATTAAACAGCGTAAGCCATATTTTTCCCTTGCCGTAGTCGGTTTCCATTACCACCGGCGTTTCACCAACCATAAAAGCAGGTTTCCAGCGACCATCCTTCATCGCGTAAAGCTCGGTATCATCAATGTCAATATTTTCTGCCAAGGTACTTCCATCCGGGGCGGTAAGCTTTCCGTGCAGCGAACCTGTTTCAGCGACTCCGGCAAATTCCGGATAAACTCTTGCCATATCCTTTAAGTGCAGGTCAGTATCCACAATGGAACGAAGTCCGACTGCCGGTATGATTGTATTTTCAATCATACCGCTTTTTATTTTTTCCATGACACCGTCAAAGTGGTAACGCATGGTCATATCGGGCGCATAGGAAATAATTTTCCGCGGTTCATTTAAATATTCATACACACTGTCCTCACCGATTCCGTCAAACACGTACCCTTTCTTTGCCAGCACATATTCCGGGTCTGTATTACAGCCTAGGCGCCATGTAAACTGGCGGAATGATAAGCCATCCTGGAGGAAATCAATTGCCCACGGTCTCATCATACTGCGCGAAGATATGGAAATAAATTCAGGAGAAATTCTTTCTGCATGATCTTCCTGTGCATCCACATAACCGCGTCCAAAGCTCATCAGGGTCTGCAAATGTTCACTGTACCGGGGATTATTCAGCAGAACCGGCCACGAGAACTGTGCATGCCACCAGTCGAGTTCCATGTGCGAAGACCATCCCACAGATGAAATCTCATAGGAGCATGCATAGGCTGTTCCGATATCATAGTACGTATGCGCGTTTCCGCTCACTCCGCCTTCCAGAACGACGCCCACCGATTTATCCTTACCGACATTTCTCGTCAAAGCCGGAAAATGGTAATACGCACCGTCCAGGTAGAACGAATCGTTAAAATATTCCTCGGTTACCATGGTTACATTCTCAATTCCGCCAAGGAAAAGCATATCGTTACCGTTTGCCTGATCCTCGTTATTAGGCAAGATCTGGGTAATGCCACCCAATTCGTCACTGCTTACACTGCCAAAAAACTGTGCGCCGAGAAGATATTCATAATGCACCAACAAGTCATGCAATATGTACCGCGGCGTATAATCCTTATCCATATCTCTTACAAATTGCTTTTTTGTCAGCGGTTTATACTCTTCCCAGGACGAAAACCCCATTTCCTGAGGGGTGAGTTCACGCCCTATATAGTGCTTGGCGTAATCCCAAAAGTGCAGCGTCTGTGCCGGGCCGCCGTTTAGCGTAATCCTCAGTCCCTCGTCCTGACCTTGCAGTGCCTTTCGAAAGGCTTCGACGGTCTGCGGATTATATCCGACATTGCCCCCGACGCCATATCCTAACGCCCAATTCCAGCAATAGTCCGAATGTCCGTACCCGGTAGCACCAACGGCCGCCCCCGTCCTTATGCCTTGGTCAAATGATTTTTTATATGCTTCATGCGGAATTGCGCCGTCATGCTGCGTTATCTGATAATGCGTTGATTTCTCATCCCACAATAATTCCGTCGCACCGTTTTTGTTCCAATAGGTGGATAACCCGGTACCCACAGAATACTGCCGGAGCACCGGCACATTGTGCTCGGAATAAAACTCATACGCACCGAACGGGTCAAGGTTACCGCCCATTACAACCGCAACGCGGTTTGGAAAATATTTTGACCATAGCGAATAAACGTCTTTGATTCTCTGCGGATCCTCACCGGTAGGCGGCGCGCCGATCCACAACAAATTTTCACGGTAAGGAGCCGGGGTTACACCGTTTGGCATCGCCTGCGGCAACAAACCCTCAAGGCCGTTATCGCGATATTCGACGCCTTTTTCGTCCGTTTCTTCGATAAGGTACTTTGTTTCATATCCGCCTGCGCCTTGACCTGTTAGCCAAAGCATCAGGCTCTGTCCCTCTTTCAGCGCCGCGTTTCCCGATATAATAGCCGGTATTGCGTTATCCGGAGTTTGCTGGAAACTTCCCTGTGAAAAAGAGCTAACGTTCCATTCGCTGTCAGGATCCAAAACGCCCAAGCTATAAGTTCCCGTGTTCAGCGGTCGGTTGTTTACGCTCGTATTTTTCAGCTCTATGTGGAATTTATAGTTTCCGTCATGAGGCACAGTAAAACGAATTCCTATCTTGCTTGGCGAATCGGGATGTACAAAAAATTTACCCTGTGCTTTTTCCTGCGCTGTCCATCTGACGTACATTCCGCTTGACATCGCCTGTGTTGTCCCATTTGCAGTGACAACCATATTGGTCGGCGTAATGTCCATCTCCATCTTGTCTACGGGTATAATGTAGAATGACCAGACCTTGCCGTCCTCATCCAGCGCGTCCAGGGGACTGTATGTCTTTGCTGCATCGGACTTTGCAAACACATTTGCCGAACTCATAACAATCAGTACAAAAAGTGAGAGAATCCATATTTTTTTCATAGTTACTATCACCGCACCTCTTTCCGCTAATTGAATACCGTAATAACGCCTTCCTGTTCCTTGTTGCCCGCCTTGTCCTCGGCCTTAAACCGTATCGTGCACTCCCCTTTGGGCAGTGAAACCTTATGAGAAAAGGTTTCACGCAGTGCACCGCGATTAACAACCGTTACTGTTCTTCCGTCATTGATACGATACTCTATTTTTTTAATACCGCTTCCTAATGCATTGTCCGCAGCGTTGAGTTCTAAAACTGCCTTTCCGCCATAAGAACCGTCTGCCGCTTTGCTGCCCTGTACCACGGGCGTCGTGACCGGCTTCGTCACTTGCCTCTATATGCAGGTAGACAAAATCGTCTG
>CAVGTH010000059.1:7554-11293 GCA_963632045.1 Roseburia faecis
GGCTTCGTCGTATCTTCACCCGGTATCCTGCCGTCCAAACTGATTGCATCATCCAGCACCTGTGTTCGCCCAAGTATTTTGCTCAGCTTAGTAACATCATCCGCATCCGACGGCAGAATATAGAAGATCTCATGGGTTGTATTTTCAAATGAAAGCTCCAAGAACCCGTCCGCGTCGGAGGTTCCGCTTCCGCGTACACCTGACGGCATAGCCACATAGTCGTAGCGCGTGTTCGCCGCATCTGTCAACACCTTTACCGTAGTAACACCGTCAAACGCATAAGGAATATTCTTTCCGCCCTGACGCTGCGGATTTTCCGCATAGAATCTTCCTTTGGGATTCTGTACTCCGGCTACCGTCAAACCGGAGTCGTTTTTGTAAAGGCGCACCGACGCCTCGGATTCCAAAGCCCCGAAGTTTTCATAATAGCCGCCCTTTAACAATGTATTGTTTCCGGTATATTCGCCAGTGCTTTCCACCGTGTACCAATGATTTTTTATCCCGTTCTGCTGAAGCAGATAAGAGTAAACAATTCCGCTTAATTCGTAGTTTTCGGGCGAACGCGGATTAAACAGCACCATCCATATTTTTCCCGCTCCGTAATCAGACTCGGCCACCACCGGTCTTCCACCTACGGAAAACACAGGTTTCCAGCGTGCATCATTCATCGTGTACAGCTCCGTTTCAACGCTGATATTTTCAGCGAAAACCTTCCCGTCCGATCCCGTAAGACTTCCGCTCAGGCCGACTGTTTCGGGCGTTCCGGAAAATTCGGGATAAACCTCAGCCATATCCTTTAGGTGCAGGTCACTATCTACGATTGATCGCATACTTTGCGCGGGTATCACCGCATTTTCAACAAATCCTTTGCCGATTTTATCCAGCACGCCGTCAAAGTGATATCGCATCGGTCTGTCGGGAGAGTACGTGATGATCTTTTGCGGTTTACCTAAATACTCATAAACCATGTCCTCACCGATTGTGCGGAACACAAAGCCCTTTTTCGACATAACAATGGAGGGATCGCTCGATTCTCTGCGCAGTTTTGCATCGGACAAATCATAGTCCGCGCCCCATGGTCTTACCATGCTGCGCGAATTGATGTTTATGAACTCCGGCTGCAGTGACTTTGTACTGTCTTCAAGGCTATCCATATAGCCGCGTCCAAAACTCATCAACGTCTGCAAATGCTCGCGATAACGTTCATTTTCTATCAGCGTCTGCCACGAGAACTGTCCGTGCCACCAGTCAAGTTCCATATGGGTAGACCAGCCTGCGGCGGTTAGTTCATAAGCAACGGCATACGCAATTTCGTTATCAAAATAGGTATGTGCGTTTCCGCCTACGCCGCCCTCTAAAACAACGCCAACCGATTTTCCGTCCCCAACGTTCCGCATTAGAGAGGGTAACGTATAATACGATCTGTCCAGGAAATTAGAGTTGTTAAAAAGTTCCTCGGTGACCATGGTCACATTCTCCAGGCCGCCAAGATAAAGCATATCGTTTCCGTTTGCCATGTCTTCGTTATTGGGCAAAATCTGCGTAATTCTGTCCCACTGATCGGTGCTTACACTTCCAAAACGCTGCGCACCGAGAAGCCATTCATAGTGCACTAACAAATCAAACAACATATACCGCGGCGTGTAATCTTTTTTCGGGTCAACCTGATACTCCGCCTCGGTCAGCGGCTTATATTCATCCCAGGAAGCAAAGCCCTGTTCCTCCGGTGTAAGTTCTCTGCCCAGGTAATGTTTCGCATAATCCCAAAAATGGATTGTCTGCGCCGCGCCGCCGTCATAGGTTATTCTCAAGCCCTCATCCTCACCCTTTAGGGCACGCCGGAAAGCTTCGATCGTCTGCGGATTATAGCCGGACCGTCCGCGGCCGAGCCACCAATTCCAGATATAGTCCGAATGTCCGTACCCGGAGGCGCCGGCATTCATGCCTGCCTCTATGGCCTGCTCGAATGCATGGGTAAAGGCTTTATGAGGGATCGCACCGCCATGCTGCGTCTGTCCGTTATTTTCAGTGGTTTCGTCCCACGCGACCTCCAAGGCAGCGTTATAATCTAAATACTTGTCCAAATCCTTCCCCACCGAATATTGATACAACACGGGAACATTGTGTTTGGCAAAAAACGCAAAGTCACCGAATTCATTTAACCCACCGGCAGAAACGACCGCTACCCGACCCGGAAAATACTTTTCCCAGAGATCATAGACCTCTTGCAGTCTTTTCTTATCCGATCCGTTGGGCGCCGAACCGATCCAAAGCAGGTTTTCTCTGTACGGCGCAGGTTCAAATGATGCTTTTTGGGGTGATTGCACCAACAATCCCTCAAGGCCGTTATATTGACGCTCGACCCCCTTTTCGTCCGTTTCCTCAATGGTGTATTTGATTTCAAATCCGTCACCGTTTCCGTCACTTCCGGGATGGAGCCAAAGCATAAGACTTTGTCCCTGCCGGAATGCTATGTTACCGCTTGTGCCGACGGTCATCACGTCTGCTGCGCTGACCGGGATCTTGACTTTTTCAAAACAACTTACGTTCCAATAGCTATCCTCGTCCCACATACCAAGCAGCGCCCAGCCGCCATCACCCGCATAATTGTTATTGATGCTGATATTGCGGACAGACAAGCTGTATTTATAGTTGCCGGGATGTTCCGGCTTAAAGCGTATGCCCATTTTGTTTTCATTGGGGCGGACAAAGATAATTCCTTCTTGCTTTTCCTTTGCCGTCCACCGGATTATTTCACCCTTGCGCCCGGAAACCTGAGCTGTACCGGCTGCATTGACAGCCGGCACAACAACGCCGCCATTGAATGACGATACGGATAAAATCTCGCTTAAGTCCTTATTAACGCTCCAAAACTCCCAAATACCGCGCTCCGTATCTAAAGCATTCACCGGATTGTAGCTTGCAAAATCTTTATCGGCTGATACGCCGTACACAGACATGCAACACAGGATCATGACTGCGAACTGTATAGAAATCAACACTTTTCTTACGGTAACCATTTAACCACACCTTTCCTTCAGCCGAAATCAAACAACATTTTACAGTTAGCCGAAAGGGAGCAATCCGAACCCGCCTGAAAAGGCGAAATTTCGGCATCTTTCGGCTACGGCAGAACATCAATATCCGCAATTGGGCAAAGATGTTCAAGATCATCCCACATAAACGCTTTTGCCGTTCCGCCCTCAATATTTTGCGGAACCGATACAGAAACGTCAAATGTTTCGTATTCTTTTCCGGTCAAGGTCTTTTTCTCGGAAAAGTTTGCCGCAACCAGACAATCATTGGCATCATAAACTGCCAGGACTAACACGCCGGACTCAAAATCACTTTGATTTGCGAAGAAACAGGACGCCTTTAACTCGCTGCCGGCAGCCACTGCGGAAAAAGAAGCTACTTTTTCTTCGCCTGCGGCAAATACTGTACCAAGCTTGCCGACCGTCATATCCATCTCATACAGTTTACCCTCTGCGCTTGTTCCTGCGCACGCCTCTAAAATCAGCTTATCGCCTTTTTTAAGAGAAAGGCGGTCGCTCCACTTTACGGGATCAAACCACTGATCCATCATCAGCTTGTTATCGCTGCCGCCATCTACCGCCACGTTGGTCAGCGCACTTTCGTCAAAGTCATCGCTCAGCTTATATATGTTAAACCATCCGTCGTTTGCCGGGCTATCGGCAACATTTTTAGCCGACAGATCAAAGGAATAATCTCCGTCCTC
>CAVGTH010000060.1:0-11260 GCA_963632045.1 Roseburia faecis
TGCGGAGGATGCAGGAGGGCTGACGCCCGGCAAAGACGACAAGCTAAAATATTCCAAAATTACGCCGATTTAGGCGGGTTCGGATTGCTAACATCAGGCTAACAACAGGGGCGTCTCACATTTCGTGAGACGTCCCTGTTGTTTATTTCGCTATGGTTTGGATTAAATCCTCCGTGATACGGTCAATCAGGCCAAAGTTCACCGCGGCAATATAATACCGCTCCAATGCGTCATGAATCTGCTTGATTTCGCCAAGCAATTCCCTTGCCTTTTGCATTTTTGCCGTATATTCCTTTTCGATCATGCCAAGCAAATCGGCGTTTTCCTGATCCGTACCGCGCGGCAGCGCCAAATCATACAAATCCAGAATGATATCGCCCTCCCGCTCCGGGAACAACTCATGCGGCGGCGTAGCGTCAAATACACAGACCGAAAGATCACGCAGCACCACCATGTCAAGGCTCTCCGCATCAAAGCTGCAATGATACAGCTCTATATCCTGTCCTGCCTCAACGGCGGCAGCGGCCAGCTTTTTCATCAAAGTCGATTTCCCGGTGCCCGGTCTGCCCTTGATAAAATAACGAAGCCTTAAATCCTCTGTCAGATTCTCAATATAGTGTGCCGATCCGTCCGGCGTCATTGCACCGAAGAAACGGTGCTCCATCCGCCCCGGCGCCGCCTTCTTTTTTGTGCCGTCCAAAATCTGTGCCGTCAAATCCTCGGCGGCACGGTCAAGCGCGGCAAAATCCACATGGCAAAGATAAACCTTTTCCCACCTGTCGTGAATCTGCTTTGCCTCTCTTAATATTTCATAAATCCGGTCATACCGCTTTTTTATTTCCGCTTTGCAGTCCGCAATTTCTTCGCGGTGTACGATCAGTTTTTCCCGATCCCACGCGATGCCCAAATTGACATAGTCCTCCACGATGCCCGGAAGATTCGGTTCGATCACGTGCGGCGCCGTGCCGTCTACCACCGCCGTTTTTATATCGCGCAAAATAACGCCGTCTAAGGACGCGGCATCCGAACTGCAATGAATCTCTTCTACCGTCTGTCCCAGGTTCTTAAAATGGGCGCCGATTTTCCGCATCATGGTCGATTTCCCGGTACCGGGTCCGCCCTTTAAAATAAAGATGCGTTCCATGCCGCAAAGCACGGACGGAAAGTAATTGACAAACCCCTGTGCCGCATTGGCACAGGCAAAATATTCGCAGCTTTTTTTCTGCATGATTCACACTCCCTTTGTGGTATGCCCTGTGATTGTATTTTATGCAGAAAAAAACGCCCGGTGCGTGTCCGGGCGAAAGCATTCTCACAAAACGATCTGAAATAACCGAAAGCCAAGCCGCATTGTATTTGGCCGGGCAAAAACGAACCCACTGAAAATCGATGGGATTTCGGATTTATACGGCGTTTTACGGCACATTTTATTCTTTTAGGCTTCCAATGTCATAAGACTGTCCGCACAGGATACAAGGCGGCCGTTTTCATAACGCAGCTTGAGCGAAAACGGCGCGGTTTGCTCTTTAAGCAGGGCAAACATCCGCCGGTCTCCCTCCCATAGGTTCAGCGCATCCACCGCCTCGATATCGACCCAGCAAAGCTCGCCCTCATCGCAGTCGCGGAGTGTGCCGGAAAATCGGTCAGCGGTGTAAAGAAAGATGTATTCCTCCTCCGCATCGTCGCAGCAAAAGGTTAAGATACCGCGAAAGCGGTAGTTTTCTAACGTCAGCCCCGTCTCCTCATAGACCTCGCGCAGGAGGCATTCCTCCGGGGTCTCGCCCGGCTCAAACTTGCCGCCGACCCCGATCCATTTATCTTTATTGACATCTTTATCCTTTGCCGTCCGATGCAGCATCAGATACTTTCCTTCCTTCTCCAGATAGCAAAGCGTTGTTTGCAGCATATCGATTCCTCCCGGTTTTGTCGATCAATGATAATTCCGGCCATCAAAGGCGGTCTTGCACCTTCCTAAAAGTGCCGTTTTGCATCAAACGTTACAGCCGATCAGCCAGGGTCGGCCGGCTCTTTTTCATCCAGACGGCGCTAAATATCAGGCAAACCGCCGTCACCAGGGCAAAGACGGCAATCCGTCTGCTGTCCGGCAGCGTACCGTGCAAAAGCGCGGCACGGTAACCGTCTGCCAGAATCGCCACCGGGTTATAGTCGCAAAGAAACCGCAGCCTGCCGCGGAGCGCGGATACGTCCCAAAAAATCGGCGTCATCCAGAATCCCAGGGACAGTGCGGCCTGCAAACCATAGCCCGCATCGCGGACATAGCTGCAAAGCAGCGCCAAAATCCGTCCAAGCCCCAGTATCAGCAAAAATCCGCCGGCCAGCCAAAAAACCGTCCAAAGCTGACCGATCCGCAGCGTGATCCCGGAAATGCACATCGCAAGATAGGCCGCAGCCAGCAGCACGCCATGCACCGCCATTGCGGCGCAAACCCGAACCAGGGGCAGCTTTTCTGCCGGAAAGCGGATTTTACACACCAAATGACGATAGTCAAAAAAGCAGCTTGCAGCACCGGTCAGCCCGTCCGAAAAAAAGAACCACGGCAGAATCCCGGCGATCAGCCAAAGGATGTACGGTTCGCCCTCCACCGACGGCGCGGCGAACGCAACCGTATAGACGAACCAATAAACCAGCACGGTCAGCAGCGGCGATACAAACGCCCAAAGCGCGCCCAGGCCGGTACCGGCATAGCGGGCGCGCAGATCATGGACAGTCAGGGCGATCAGCAGCCGCCCCTTCATGCGTTTTCCATTATTTTTTTCAGATAAGTCACAAACTCGTCGTGCAGATCGTCACGGCGCAGCGCAAACTCTACGGTTGCCTCTAAAAAGCCCATCCGATCCCCCACATCGTAGCGGCGCCCCTCAAAGTTATACGCATACATGCCTTGCTCTGCCGCCAGCGTCTTTAAGGCGTCGGTCAGCTGAATTTCGCCGCCGGCGCCCGGCTTGGTGTGTTCCAGATGGCGGAACACCTCCGGCGTAATCACGTAACGGCCAAGAACCGCAACGTTGCTGGGTGCCTCTTCTTTCGGCGGTTTTTCGATCATACCGTTAACCTTGTAGAGCCGCTCGCCAATCTGCTCGCCGTCCACACAGCCGTATTTATGAATCTCGTCCATATCGACTGTCTGCACACCGAGCACGGATTTTCCACAGGTCTCATAGACATCGATCAACTGCTTGATGCAAGGCTTATCCGCGTTATATACCACATCGTCGCCGAGCAAAACGGCAAACGGCTCATCGCCGACAAAGCTTTTAGCGCAGTGGATCGCGTGGCCGAGGCCCAGCGCCTCTTTTTGGCGGATCGAAACCAGGTTGGCAAGTTCGGCAATACGGCGCACCTCTTTTGCCGTGGCCGATTTGCCGTTGGCCTCCAGAGTGAACTCTAACTCGCGGGAGCGGTCAAAATGATCCTCTACCGCCTTTTTATACGGACTGGTAATCACGCAGATATCCTCAATCCCGGCGGCAACCGCCTCCTCGACAATATACTGAATGGTCGGAGTATCCACAATGGGCAGCATCTCCTTCGGCATGGCTTTGGTCGCCGGCAGAAAACGGGTTCCCCAGCCGGCCGCCGGAATAATGGCTTTTTTTACTTGTTTCATATCAACTCTCCTTTTCTGTAACCCTCCAGTCGGGAAGTCCGGTCTGGATGGCATGCATGATTTTGGTTTTAAAGAAATGATCGTCCTTTGTCTTGCCTGTGATAAATTCTTTCATATCCTGGCGCTTGGATTTGCCGTCCATGGGACAGGGATTAAACACTATCGGCAATTTCATCCGTCTGGCATAGCTTTTGATATCCCCCTCCGGCACATAAACAAGCGGCCGAATCACGTGGATATCACGGCGCGACAGATAGGTCACCGGCGAAAAGCAGTTCAGTCTGCCCTCATAAAACAGGGACAAAAAGAAAGTTTCCAGCACGTCCTCGTTATGATGTCCAAGCGCCACCTTGTTGCAGCCAAGCTCCACGGCAAGGTCATTCAGGCCGCCGCGGCGCAGCTTGGCACAGAGCGAACAGGGGTTTTTCTCCTTGCGGATATCAAAAATGACCTCTGCGATATCGGTCTTTTTAACGACATATTCGACCCTCAGCTGCTCACTGAGCGCACGTACGGCTGCAAAACTCGTCCCCTCGTAGCCCATGTCCAGCGAAAGGCCGATGATCTCAAATCGTTTGGGATAAAACCGCCGCAAAGCGGCAAGGGCACACAGCAGCGTCAGACTGTCCTTGCCGCCGGATATGCCGACGGCGATACGGTCGCCGTCCGCAATCATCTGATAGTCGTCCACCGCACGGCGAACCCGGCTTAAAATCTTTTTCATAGTTTAACTTCCTTATTCTTCGGTCTCGCCCGGATCAGTCTCAGCACCTTCGGCGTCGGGGATCTCTGCTGCCGCAGCACCGCCCTCATTTTCCGGCGCCGCCTCGTTCTCCGGCGCGTTTTCGTTCTCCGGCTCCTTCTCCACGCAGGCAACCGTAACAATATTCACGTCGTCGGCCAGCCGCATCAGGCGTACACCCTTGGTGACACGGCCGTAGGTGCTGATGTCCTCGGTATCCATACGGATAATGACGCCCTCAGAGGTAATCAAAATCACATCATCTTTCGGCGTTACCACCTGTAGTCCCGCAACCGCGCCCGTCGCATCGCTGATTCGGTAAGAGGTCGTCCCCTTACCGCCGCGGCTCTGACACTTGTATTCGGAAAGCTCGGTCTTTTTGCCGTAGCCCTTTTCGCTGACAACCAGCAGCTTGCCGTCCTCGGCATCTACACTCATACCGATCACATAGTCGCCATCCTCCAGCGAGATACCGCGCACACCGCGCGAAACACGACCCATGTTCCGCACATCGCTCTCATGGAAGCGGATCATCTTTCCGCCATGGCTGCCGATAAACAAATCTTTGCTGCCGTCGGTCATAACCACTCGGATCAGCTCGTCCGCATCGTCTAAGCGAATGGCAATTTTACCTGCCTTGGGCGCATTTTGATATTCCATCAAGTCGGTCTTTTTGATAACGCCGGCACGGGTACACATCACCAGATACTTGCCTTCTTCGTATTCCCGAACCGGGATCACGGCCGAGATGCTCTCCTCCGGCTCCAGTGCCAGCAGGTTGACAATCGGCGTTCCCTTGGCGGTACGGCCGCCCTCCGGGATTTCATAGGCCTTGATACGGTACATCCGCCCCTTATTGGTAAAGAAGAGAATATGCGCATGGGTGGAGGACACGAACATACTGGACACAAAGTCCTCTTCCTTGGTTTGCAGACCGATAATGCCGCGGCCGCCGCGCTTCTGGCTGCGGTAGGTATCCACCGACAGACGTTTGATATATCCCTGGTGAGTCAGCGTGATGACGTTTTCCTCTTCTTCGATCAAGTCCTCAATATCGATGTCGTCCGCAGCCGGTTCAATCGAGGTGCGTCTCGCGTCACCGAACTTATCACGGATTGCACCGATTTCCTCTTTTAAGATATCCAGCACCATCTGCTCACTGCCCAAAATTTCGGTCAGGTGTGCAATCAGCGCCTTGATATCACGGTATTCGTTTTCAACCTTTTCACGCTCTAATCCGGAAAGCCGCGCAAGGCGCATGTCCAAAATTGCCTGTGCCTGGATATCGGTAAAGCCAAACCGCTCCATCAGCTTTTCCTTTGCGTCATTATAGCTGCTGCGGATGATGCTGATGACCTCGTCAATATGATCGAGTGCAATCGTCAGACCCTCTAAGATATGTGCCCTCGCCTCCGCTTTCTTTTTATCAAAGCGGGTGCGCCGCACAATGACCTCCTTCTGGAAGTCTACGTAGTTTTCCAGCACCTGTTTGAGGTTTAACACCTTCGGATCGGTCTGGTTAACCAGCGCCAGCATAATCACACTGAAGGTGTCCTCCAGCTGGGTATATTTATACAGCTGATTTAAAACGATGGTTGCATTGACATCGCGCTTTAATTCAATGATAATCCGCATACCGTCACGGTCGGATTCGTCACGCAGGTCGGAGATGCCCTCCACCCGTTTATCGTGCACCAGTTCTGCAATCTTTTCGATCAGTCTCGCCTTATTGACGGCATAGGGAATCTCGGTCACGACAATACGCTGCCGGTTCTCCTTCCAATCCTCAATCTCCGCCTTGGCGCGCACGCGCAGCTTGCCGCGGCCGGTGTGATAGGCGGCACGAATACCGCTGACGCCCATGATCTGCGCACCGGTCGGAAAGTCCGGACCGGGAATATGCTCCATCAATTCGTCAATCGTGATTTCCGGGTTGTCGATCAGGGCAATGATGCCGTCAATGACCTCGCCCAGGTTATGCGGCGGAATATTGGTGGCCATGCCGACCGCGATTCCGTTAGAACCGTTTACCAAAAGATGCGGAAACCGAGACGGCAGCACCACCGGCTCTTTTCGGCTCTCGTCAAAGTTTGGCATAAAGTCTACGGTATCTTTTTCAATATCAGTCAGCATATGCATGGACAGCTTGGACATTCTCGCCTCGGTATAACGGTAGGCAGCCGCGCCGTCACCGTCAATCGAGCCAAAGTTACCGTGGCCGTCCACGGTCGGGTAGCGCATCGAGAAATCCTGCGCCATACGAACCAGGGCATCGTAGACAGAGGCATCGCCGTGCGGATGGTATCGGCCCAGTACGTTACCGACGGTCGCCGCACACTTTTTATACGCCTTGTCCGGCGTAATGCCGTCCTCGTACATTGCGTACAAAATGCGGCGGTGTACCGGCTTTAAGCCGTCCCGGACATCCGGCAGCGCACGGCCGACAATGACTGACATCGCATAGTCGATGTAGGACTTTTTCATCTCGCTGTTGATTTCCACCGGGATGATCTTTAGTTTTGAAGTATCAAATAATTCTTCAGCCATGTTCACAACTTCCTATTCTTTTATTTTATCGGTTTTACAAAAAAATACTCTACCTTTAAAATTCGACGCCGCGGCGCGATTTCCTCTTTTTAGGCAAAATTTTTAGGATGTTTTTTAATTTTGCTTCCTTTTTTCCTTTTTTCATTTCCCATCCTTTCCTTTTTTATTCTGAACATAAAAAGAGGACGGCAAAAACCGTCCTCTTATGTTACAATCTTACTCCTGCCGATTAGTGTACAATCACACTCTCGGTCTCTTTGTCAAACAGGTGAATCTTGTTGGCATCCAGCGCAACCTTAATGTGATCCCCGTGCTTGGTGGTGGTACGCGGATTTACTCTTGCGGTCATGTCAACGCCGCAAGCCTGGAAGTACAGGTAGGTCTCTGCGCCCATCATCTCGGTCAGGGTGATATCCACCTCAAAGGTGCACTCCGGTGCCGCGGAGATAAACGCCTCATCGTCATAGATATCCTCCGGACGAATGCCCATCAGGACTTCCTTACCGTTGTATGCCTGAACCTCTGCCTTCTTGCCCTTGCCGTCCGGCAGCTTAATGGAAACGTCACCGTTGGTCAGATAAGTACCGTCTTCTTTGCAGTTTACGGTCATGCTGATGAAGTTCATCTGCGGAGAGCCGATAAATCCTGCAACGAATACGTTGGTCGGGTACAGATACAGATTGGTCGGGGTATCTACCTGCTGAATCACGCCGTCCTTCATAACGACGATTCTGGAACCCATGGTCATAGCCTCGGTCTGGTCATGCGTTACATAGATAAAGGTGGTCTGCAAGTTTTTATGCAGCTTACCGATCTCGGTTCTCATCTGTACACGCAGTTTTGCATCCAAGTTAGAGAGCGGCTCATCCATCAGGAACACCTTCGGCTCACGCACGATGGCACGTCCGAGTGCAACACGCTGTCTCTGACCGCCGGAAAGCGCCTTCGGCTTTCTGTCAAGCAGGCCTTCGATACCCAGAATCTGTGCAGCCTCGTTTACTTTTCTCTTAATTTCGTCCTTGGGAACCTTTCTCAATTTCAAACCGAACGCCATATTCTCAAACACGGTCATGTGCGGATACAGCGCGTAGTTCTGGAACACCATAGCGATATCTCTGTCTTTCGGAACGACGTCATTCATCAACTGGTCACCGATGTAAAGTTCACCTTCAGAAATCTCCTCAAGACCGGCGATCATACGCAGGGTTGTGGACTTACCGCAACCGGAAGGGCCAACGAAAATGATAAATTCCTTATCCTCGATCTCCAGATTAAAATCTTTTACAGCGGTAAAGCCGCCGGCATAGGTCTTGGTGATATTTCTAAGACTCAAACTCGCCATAATTAAACCTCCTAAAAAATCCTAAAAAATATGTTTCGTCATTTATGCATTCATTGTAGCATAAATCATTTAAAATTGTTAGAGCCTATTTACACAAATTTAATTTTTTCTTTTTAGTGAAATTGTCTAAACGGCCGTTTTTTCAAAGCCGCGCGGTCAATCTGCCCAAAGTTCCACCGCGTTCTCTTGTGCATGTTGCCAAACACCTTGTGCGATAGTTCCAAATCACGCCCGGCTTTCCCTATGATATTTGGCACGGAGTTTTACAACTGTTTTACTTGCAATTTGAAAAAAAAGAGAGTATAATGAGACAATGCAGAAAAAAAGGGTGTTTTGACCCGAAAAGGAGAGTGATCTACATGATACGAGCCGGCGTATTGGGCGGCACAGGTTACGCAGGGATTGAGGTTGTCCGCATTTTGCTCCGTCACCCTGAGGTAACGCTTACGCGTATCGTTTCCAAAACCTATGCAGGGACGGCAATCAGTGCGGTCTATCCCTCTTTGATGGGGGTTTGCGATTTGGTCTGCGCACCGCTTGACATCGATGATATCGCCGCAAACTGTGACGTCGTATTCACTGCACTGCCGCACGGCGCTTCCAAGGAGGTCATTCCTTCCTTATATGAAAAGGGTCTTAAAGTCATTGACCTTTCCGGTGACTTTCGTTACCGGGACGTCTCTGTCTACGAGGCATGGTATCAGCAGCCCCACAGTGCGCCGGAGCTTTTGGCGCAGTCGGTCTACGGTCTGTGCGAGCTGCACCGGGACGAAATCCGCACTGCACGGCTGATCGGAAATCCCGGCTGTTACACCACCTGCTCGATCATGGGTCTTGCGCCGCTGGTTAAAGCCGGCGCCGTCGATAACAAAAGCCTCATTATTGATGCAAAATCCGGGGTGACCGGGGCAGGGCGCGGTCTGAATCTTCCCAATCTGTTTTGCGAATGCACCGAGACCATGAAGGCCTATAAGGTAGCAACCCACCGCCACACCTCGGAAATCGAGCAGGAGCTTTCCCTGTTTGCCGGCGAGGACATCATGCTTTCCTTTACGCCGCATCTTGCACCGATGAAACGCGGAATCCTTGCGACCTGTTATGCGAATTTAAATAGCAGCGCCACCGAGGACGATCTGCTTTCCCTCTACCGTGATTTTTATAAGGACGAGCCGTTTGTCCGCATTTATGAAAAGGGCAGCCTGCCGGAGGTCAAGCACGTTGCCGGGTCGAACTACATCGGCATCGGCCTTAAGGTGGATCCGCGCCTTAACCGCGTCATTGTGATTTCCTGTATCGACAACCTGATTAAGGGTGCAGCCGGACAGGCAGTACAAAACATGAACCTGATCTTCCATCTGCCGGAGACCACCGCGCTGACCGATCCGGGTATGTATTTATAAGGAAAAAAGAGAAACTTTGATTACGATTGATTTGATTGATTTGTGCCTATGGCGGCAGAATGGAGATTTTTATGGAGCAAAGAATTGAACGGCTGATTCAAAAGGCCGGCGTCCTGGTTGAGGCGCTGCCTTATATCCAAAAATTTTACGGGAAAACGGTTGTTATCAAGTACGGCGGCAACGCCATGATTAACGAGGATTTAAAAAACCGGGTGATGGAGGATATCACACTTTTAAAATACATCGGCATCAATCCGATTGTTGTCCACGGCGGCGGCCCGGACATCTCCGCGGCGCTGACCCGGTTTGGGATTCAGAGCGAATTTATCAACGGTCTGCGCGTGACGGACGACGAGACCATGCGCGTCGCGCAGATGGTGCTGATCGGAAAAACCAATAAAGAAATCGTCTCACTGCTCGGCACCAAGGGCGGAAAGGGCATCGGTATCTCCGGCATTGACGGCGGACTGATCCGGTGTCAAAAATACTATACCGAAGTAGACGGCAAAAAGACGGACATCGGCTATGTCGGCGACATCATACACATCGATGACAAGATTCTGTCTGACTTGACCCGTCACGACTACATCCCGGTGGTTGCGCCGATCGGCGTAGACAGTGAGGGCAACAGCTACAACGTCAACGCGGACACGGTTGCCGGCGCCATCGCCGAGGCATTGATGGCAGAAAAACTGATTCTTTTAACCGATATTGAAGGCATCAAGGAATCGGCCGACAGTGAAGAGATTTTGCCGGTACTCTCTCACAAAGAGATTGACGCCATGATCGCGGACGGAAAAATCGTGGGCGGCATGATTCCGAAGGTTAAAGGCTGCATTCAGGCCATTGAGGCCGGCGTCAATAAAGTCCACATCATTGATGGACGTGTGCCGCACTGCCTGCTTTTGGAGATCTTTACCGATCACGGTATCGGCACCATGATTACCAAATAGAATATAACGCACTCGGGGCTTCGTCGCAAAATGCGATGAAGCCCCGAGTGCGTTGATTGCCGTCTTGGCATACGAAATCCGCCGATCTGGTATCGGCCGATACCCGAAAGTTCACCCACCCGACCAGATTCTGTCCAAAGTCAAGCACCGTCTCGCCCTTTGGAGTATGAATCTGCACCTTGGCTGCTGCGATGACACGTTCATTCCGCGCCCCTTTTTTGTGGACGGCATACTAAATCCGGGAGAAAACACGCCGGAGGTCTACTTTTGCCCGTCGGTTCAGCACGTAGAGGGAAAGAAACCGCTGCGCGCCGAGTCCATGTACATCTACACCCGAAACATTGAACAATGCAGTGCGCAGATCGTCCCGGATAGAGCATTTTCTCATAAGGCTTTGGAATATACTTCGAATTAGGCGGTTTAACAGCCATTTGTCCCTGACGGCACAGAATACGGTAAAGTCCTGTTACAGAACGGGAATATCCTCTTTGACGAAGTTTTACCCAAAACACTACTAAACCGGCATTGGCGTTTCTTTTTCGCATATCAGTAATCAATTTAAGTTCTTCGGCTGTATGTTGATTAGGATGATGATGAGGTCTGTGTGATTTGTCGGCTAAAGATTGCAATGTTCCATTATACCGTTTA
>CAVGTH010000061.1:0-10761 GCA_963632045.1 Roseburia faecis
GATCAGGTGTTGTCGCTTTATCAAAACGGAGTCAATGGCATCGGCGGCGGTGTGATCGGCGGCGGCATCTGCAAGCTGCTGGTGATGCTGATCGGCGTTGCCGGAACCTGGGTGCTTGCGATTGCCCTGGAACTGATTTTGGGTATCTTGCTGACCGGGGTTTCGATTGAGGCGGCGTTTCGCAAGTTATGCGGCGCACTGCGCAAAAAATCCGAGCAGGTACACGAATATGCCAATACGCCGGTTGAAATGGAAATAGAAGAGGACGATACGAAGGATAGGGGCTTTGACATCGGACGCCTTGGCCGCAAGGGTCGGCGGCAGCCGGAAAGCGCGCCGGAGCATCCCCAAAAGAAAAAGGAAAGTCCCTTCTTTGACGATTATTTTTCCGGGGGAGAGACCATCCCGGACGCGCAGGAAAAGCATACGGAGCCGGGGCCTAAGGACGCGGACGATATGCCGGAGCCGCCCAAGCGCTTTGTGATTGAAGAAGATGACGAACTGCTGCAAAATATTCTGCCGGAAGAGGATAAGGAAACGAAAGTAGCTTTGTCGGACACGCTGCCGTTTCGGCTGGATAATATGAAAACGGGCACCATCAGCGAACTGCCGAAAACCGAGGCAGACGGCAAGGTGGTTGTACAGGAAAACCCGGAGGACGAGGATCCGGTCTTTACACCGCCGAGTGAGGCAAAGCTTGAGGATGTTGCCGCGCCGTCAACCAAGGCGGCCATGGAGGCCGGTGTGCCGCTGGATCGTGCCGTGGTGGCAGGGCGGCGTATGGAGACCGAGAATCCGGGCGGAATGACCCCAACAGAGCACATCGAAAATGAGATTGAAAAGGCAAATGCAGCACCGCCACGTATGATAGAATATTACATGCCGACCCTGGATCTTTTGGATCCGCCCAAGCCGAGAAAGCGGTCGCGCCAGGAGGTACGTGCCGAACTGGAGGAAAAGGCAAACCGGCTTTTGGAGACGCTGCACAGCTTTAAGGTGGATGCAAAAATTATCAATATTACCCAGGGGCCGTCGGTAACGCGGTTTGAACTGCAGCCCGGCGTGGGCATTAAGGTGTCAAAAATTATCGGGCTTAGCGATGATATCGCACTGAGCCTTGCCGCACCGGGAATCCGTATTGAGGCGCCGATCCCCGGAAAATCCGCAATCGGAATCGAAATTCCGAACAAAGAGGCAAGCCCGGTGCCGATCCGTGAGGTGCTGGAGAGTGATAAGTTCCAGAACTTTTCTTCCAAAACGGCGTTTGCCCTGGGAAAGGATATCGCCGGCAGCTGCGTCATCGCCGATATTGCGAAATTTCCGCATGTTTTGATTGCCGGTCAGACCGGCTCCGGAAAGAGCGTTTGTATCAACTCGCTGATTTTGAGTATTCTCTTTAAGGCAAAACCGGACGAGGTCAAACTTATCATGGTCGATCCGAAGATGGTGGAGCTTGGCATTTATAACGGGATTCCGCATCTTTTGATCCCGGTGGTGACCGACCCGAAGCATGCCGCCGGTGCGCTGAACTGGGCGGTGGGAGAGATGCAGAACCGCTATAAACTGCTTAAGGATAACAACGTCCGTAACCTAAAGGGCTATAACGCACTGATGGAGGAGCGCGGCGAGAGCGAATCAAAACTGCCGGAGATCGTGATTATCATCGACGAGTTTGCGGATTTGATGATGGCAGCCAAAAGTGAAGTGGAGGACGCCATCAACCGTCTGGCTGCGCTGGCGCGTGCGGCCGGGATGTACCTGGTGATCGCAACGCAGCGGCCGACCGTTAATGTCATTACCGGTGTTATTAAGGCCAATATCCCATCCCGTATTGCCTTTAACGTGACCTCGCAGATCGACAGCCGTACCATTTTGGACGCGCCGGGCGCGGACAAGCTGCTGGGACGCGGCGACATGCTTTATAACCCCAGCGGCGCGATGAAACCCATGCGAATCCAGGGAAACTTTGTGTCCGATCAGGAGATAGAGCGGGTGGTAAACTTTATCAAGGGGCAGTACGAGGCATGCTATGATGAAGAAATCATCGAAAATATCCAAAAGGAACAGGAACGTGTGGCAGCAAATCTGGAAAACGGCTCGCACGGTGACAGCGACGATGAGACGCCGACCCGCAGCGGCGAGGCGAAGGATGAACTGTTCTTCCAGGCCGTGGAGATGGTGCTGGATAACGGACAGGCGTCGGTTGCCATGTTCCAGCGGCGGTTTAAAATCGGTTATCAGCGCGCTGCGCGGCTGATCGATCAGATGGAGGAGCGGCGGATCATCGGCCCTTATGAGGGAACCAAGCCGCGCCAGGTTTTAATCAGCCGACAGGAATTTAATGAAATGCGTATGCATGAAGAAGGCTAGGTTCTGCACTTTGCAGAACCTTTTTCTTATGGTTTTTGGAGAAACGGCAGGACAAATGAAATTTTTTGACATTTTATGATTTTTTTATAATTTTCACAAAAAATCGCAAAAAACATTTGAAATTTTGGTACGGATATGATATACTGAAAAATAGCGTAATATCATGTGCAAAATAGAAGTTGAAGGAAATATACCAAGGAGGCAAAATCATTATGGCAAAAAAGTTTAAAACCATGGATGGTAACTGCGCGGCGGCACATTGCGCGTATGCATTCACCGAAGTTGCAGCCATCTATCCGATCACTCCGTCATCGACCATGGCAGAATATGTCGATGAATGGAGCGCAAAGGGTCAAAAGAACATTTTTGGCGAGACCGTACAGGTGGTCGAGATGCAGTCCGAAGCCGGTGCGGCCGGTGCCGTGCACGGTTCTTTGCAGGGCGGCGCGCTCACAACGACCTTTACGGCATCCCAGGGACTTCTGCTTATGATCCCGAACATGTACAAAATCGCCGGCGAACTGCTGCCGACTGTATTTCATGTCAGCGCAAGAGCAATTGCGGCGCACGCATTGAACATCTTCGGCGACCATCAGGATGTTATGGCCTGTCGTCAGACCGGCTTTGCGATGTTGGCATCCGGCAGCGTACAGGAGGTTATGGATCTCGGCGGCGTGGCACACCTTGCGGCGCTGAAGGGACGCGTTCCGTTCCTGCATTTCTTTGACGGGTTCCGTACCTCGCACGAGATTCAGAAAATTGAGGTTATGGACTATGAGGATTTAAAGAGCCTGGTTGACTGGGACGCTGTAAAAGAGTTCAGAGACCGCGCGTTAAATCCGGAGCATCCTGTACTGCGCGGTACCGCACAAAACGGTGATATCTACTTCCAGGGCAGAGAGGCGTCCAATAAATTCTATGAAGAAATCCCGGATATCGTAGCGGATTATATGAAAGAAATCTCGAAGATTACCGGCCGTGAGTATAAGCCGTTTAACTACTACGGTGCACCCGATGCGAAGAAGGTCATCGTTGCGATGGGCAGTGTCTGTCAGGCGCTGGAAGAGACGGTGGATTATCTGAATCAAAAGGGCGAAAAGGTCGGCGTTTTGGAAGTACATCTGTACAGACCGTTCTCGGCAAAATACTTCTTTGATGTTATGCCGAAATCGGTAGAAAAGATCGCCGTTCTTGACAGAACCAAAGAGCCGGGTTCCCTGGGCGAGCCGCTGTACTTAGATATCTGTAACCTGTATAAGGACTGCAAGAGCGCACCGATGATTATCGGCGGACGTTTCGGCCTCGGTTCTAAAGACACCACGCCGACGCAGCTGGTTGCGGTATTCAAAAACCTGGACGCTGCTGAGCCGAAAGAAGAATTCACCATCGGCATTTGCGATGACGTTACCAACCTGTCTCTGCCGCTCGGCGAGAGAGTCAATGCGGCTCCGGCCGGCGCAACCCGCTGTAAGTTCTGGGGCTTTGGCTCCGACGGTACCGTTGGCGCAAACAAAGACGCCATCAAGATTATCGGTGACAATACCGATTTGTATGCACAGGCATACTTTGATTACGACTCCAAAAAGTCCGGCGGCGTAACCATGTCTCACTTAAGATTTGGTAAAACGCCGATTAAGTCCACCTATCTTTTGGACGAGGCGGATTATATTGCCTGCCATAAGCCGGCATATATCTATCAGTATGATATCTTAGAGGGTCTGAAGAAGGGCGGAACCTTCCTGCTCAACTGCGTGTGGACGCCGGAAGAACTGGAGGAGAAGCTGCCCGGCCATGTAAAGCGTTATCTGGCAGAACATGAAATTCATTTCTATACCATTAATGCGGTGGATGTTGCCGTTAAGGTAGGACTTGGCCCGAACCGTATCAACATGGTAACCCAGAGCGCCTTCTTTAAACTGGCTGAGGTAATCCCCTTTGACAAGGCAGTCACCCTTATCAAAGAGGCAATCAAAAAGACCTACGGCAAAAAGGGCGATGAGATTGTTAACATGAACTGTGCGGCCGTAGACGGCGCAATCGACGCTTTGGTGAAGATCGATATTCCGGCTGCTTGGAAGGACGCAAAGGATGAAGAAATCGGCGCAGGCAACCGCCCGGCATTTATCGCCGATATCGTCGATCCCGTGAATGCACAGCGCGGTAACAAATTGCCGGTCAGCGTGTTTAACGGCCGTGAGGACGGTACCTTTGAAACCGGCACCTCCCGCTTTGAAAAGCGCGGCGTAGCCGTTATGGTTCCGGATTGGCAGAAGGAGACCTGTATCCAGTGTAACCAGTGTTCTCTGGTATGTCCGCACGCGGCAATCCGTCCGGTTTTGGTCAATGCAGAAGAAAAGAGCACGGCGCCGGATGGCTTTGAGACCCTAAAGGCAGTCGGCAAGGACTTTGACGGTCTGGAATTCAGAATGCAGGTTTCTCCGCTCGACTGCCTGGGCTGCGGCGTTTGTGCGAATGTCTGCCCGGCACCGAAAGGAAAGGCGCTTGTGATGAAGCCGATTGATGATGTATCGGAGGCACAGGAGCCGAACTGGACTTATGCAATGGAAAAGGTATCGAACAAGGCAAACCTGGTTGACAAGTCTGCCAATGTGAAGAACTCTCAGTTTGCAATGCCGTATCTGGAATTCTCCGGTGCGTGCGCAGGCTGCGGCGAGACCCCGTATATCAAGCTGATTACCCAGCTGTTTGGTGACAGAATGATGGTTGCAAACGCAACCGGATGTACCTCGATCTGGGGCGGTTCCGCACCGTCGATGCCCTATTGCAAGGATGCAGAGGGCAAGGGCCCGGCATGGGCAAACTCTCTGTTTGAAGATAACGCAGAGTTTGGTCTCGGTATGGTAATGGCAAATAAGAAGGTAAGAAGCAACTTAGAATCCCGGATGAATGAGGCAATGGACGCCGTTTCTCCGGAGTTGACTGCCGCATTTAAAGAATGGATCGCTGCCAAGAATTGCGCAAAGGGATCAAAAGAAGCAGCCGACAAGATTGTAGCTTTGATTCCCGCTGCGGATCAGAGCAATCCGGCAATCAAAGAGATTGCGGACAGAACCGACTATCTGGTAAAGCGTTCGCAGTGGGTATTCGGCGGTGACGGCTGGGCGTATGATATCGGCTACGGCGGTCTGGATCACGTGATCGCATCCGGCGAGGATATCAATATCTTTGTCGTAGATACCGAGGTATATTCCAACACCGGCGGTCAGTCCTCCAAGGCGACGCCGACGGCTGCCGTTGCAAAGTTTGCGGCTTCCGGTAAGCGCGTAAAGAAGAAGGATCTTGGCATGATTGCCACCACCTATGGCTATGTGTACGTGGCACAGATCGCACTGGGTGCAAACATGGCACAGGCGCTCAAGGCCATCAAGGAGGCTGAGGCATATCCGGGTCCGTCCCTGATTATTGCTTACGCGCCGTGTATCAACCACGGTATTAAGGCAAAGGGCGGCATGGGCAATTCCATCGCGGAAGAGAAGAAGGCCGTTGAGACCGGTTACTGGCATCTGTGGAGATACAATCCGCAGCTGGCCGAAGAGGGCAAGAATCCGTTCGTATTGGATTCCAAGGAGCCGACCGGCAATGTCAAGGACTTTATGATGGGTGAGAACCGTTACCTGATGTTGAAGAAGGGTTATCCGGAAATCGCAGATCAGCTCTTTGATAAGGCAGAAAAGGATTTGGCTGCAAGATACGCTGTTTATAAAAAGATGGCGGCACAAGAGGGCTAAATCATCGTAACGTAATAAAGCAGCCAAGGCAAAGCCTTGGCTGCATTTTTTATGAACAAAGGACGGAGGAAAAGAAATGTTAGTCGGCTTTTGTATAGGTAACCGTTTGTCTGTCCCGAGACCATTCCTCGGTATATCCTAAAAATTCGGCCAGTGACCGAAGCGGCAGATAAAAGTACCCGTTCTTTTCCATGGGTGCATCGTCCCATGTCGCATCCTCCAGAGGCTGATTTTGGACTTGGATTTCCTTTACGGTAAAATCGCCGGGTGATACCTGAAAACGAAATGACGGTATGTATGTGCCGGGCTGAGAGATACAGTATCGGTTGGGTTCTTCAAACTGTGTCGAAACACGAAACATATCCTCTGCCCAAGGTCGGGTTACATAAATCTTTCCGTTATCGATGATGGGGTCATAGCGAGCGCTGTCAATATAATACCCCCGTTTTCCGTTGATGCAGATGGAGATTTCGGGGCGCGGCTTCACTGCGACACCCTCGATGGCGCCGTCGTTGCCGTCTGCCGGTGCCCAAAGGCCTGTTATTACATAGGGGTTTTCGTTTGTTCCGCCGCCGGAGAGAATTTGCGCATTGTCCTCATTGAGATAAAAGGCGGGACGAATTCCGGAAAAATGATAAGCGTTTGTTGCGGACTCGTCAAAGCTTGGCGCTCCCTCCGGTTTATCCGGCATACAACGGACGTAATCTCCGGTTAAATAATTTTCTGACTGATTATATGGAATCGGGGTTGTATCCGGTGTGCGCAAAAAATAACCGCAGCTAAGATCCGGTGTATGGGTTTCATCGGTGTTCTCTTCATATCCGTCTCTCAAAAACCTTGATCTGCCCATCCGCCAAAGCGGTGGGTTTATGATTCTTTCCGCCGTCGTTTCTACCCAGGTTCTTTCCTGTTCTGCTGCCTGCGGCGTCATTTTAGCCCAGAGATAGGTGTCGCCGAGAATATGGCGGTTTTCCCATACACGATACAGCTGCATATCGTCCGGCAAAAACATCATATCATCCACATATTCATAGCTCACTTTATCATAGTATTTTTGCACAAACAAGAGGGAATCATGGGTTCTTTTCCAATATTTCAGCGAACCGCCCACGGCGTATTGGACATCCGGCGCGTCCAGAAGGCTCTTTTGATGCACTTTTTTATAGCCGCCCGGTCAAGGGGCGAAAAATGCGCGTCCGACAAAAAGCCCTCCTCATCCATATAGGTATAAATCGGCTTCATTCCGCAAAGCCATTTCACGCCCCGCTCCGGCGCCTTGGAGTTCAGCCAGGAGCGGATGTTGCTGTCTCCCCAATAATTACTGTTTCCGGTGCGGCTTGTTTTCCCGGCGACCTTCCATCGGCGATGGTGCGATCCATAACCGGGACTGTTCATGCCTGTGTCATAGACCTTGACACAGATGACCTTGTCGCAAAGCACAAACTTGCCGTTTTCATCATCGGCGGCATAACGCCAGAGAATCGGCGCATTATAATAGTTTCCAAACTGAATATAGTCCCCGATTTTTAGGTCAGACACCGTTTTTGCTGCCGCATTAGATTTTTCTGCAAAGACGGTACCGGGCAGGATCGCGTAGATCAGAACGGTACTCAATATTCCGGTAATCCATCGTTTCATAATGATCTCTCCTTGTGGATTTTTAATTTTCCAAAGCCGATTCGTAGGTTTTTGTAATGATGACCTTTTGTTCTTCATCAATCCATTCCACCGTATAACCTAAATATTCGGCCAGTGCCCGAAGCGGCAGGTAAAAAGTTTTGTCCCTTTCCATTGGTGCAACAGCCCATACCGTTTCCTTATAGGCGGTACAGTCAAGCGGATTACTCCTTACCACCGGATCGTTGGCCTTTACCCTAAAATAAAAGTTTTCCGCGTCCGGATCGCTTTTTTGATATACATGCGTTCCATCTTCTTCCGGCTCGTGAGCGAATTGAAAATCAAACCAAGACTCTGCCTGACCACCGGGCAGATAGATGCGGTCATTTTCTAATATCGGACCGCAGACAACATCGTTGATGCTCCATACCGGACTTCCGTTGACGTAAATAGAAATCCCAAGGGAGGGTTCCGGGTCAATGCCCTCGATGGCGCCGTCGTTGCCGTCTGCCGGTGCCCAAAGGCCTGTCATCACATAGGGGTTTTCGTTTGTTCCGCCGCCGGAGAGAATTTGCGCATTGTCCTCATTGAGATAAAAGGCGGGACGAATTCCGGCAAGGTCGTCAGCATCGGCGGAACAAAAACCGGGATAAGTCCCGTCCTCATCGGGATATGCAGGCACAATCAGAACTTTATCGTCGGAATTGTGATCGTCAAATGGACTTGATGTGACTTTATAGGACCATGGCGTGCGCGTAAAATAGCGGCAATTTAACTCCGCATCCTCTGCGTACGTATACCAGGCAGGCGCCTCTTCCATTCTTGTTCCCAAATGCTCTGCCAGCTGCGGCGTCATCTCGGCCCAGAGATAAGTGTCGCCGAGGATATGGCGGTTTTCCCATACATGATATAGCTGCATATCGTCCGGCAAAAACATCATATCGTCTACGTATTCGTAGCTGAGTTTATCGTAATATTCCAGTGCAAAAGCAATGCGATCCGGCGCTTTTCCCCAATATTGCACCTCGCCGCCTACCGCGCATTCTGCATCCATTTTACCAAGCAAACTCTTTTGATGCACTTTTTTTATAGCCGCCCGGTCAAGAGGTGAAAAATGCGCGTCCGACAAAAATCCGTCATCGTAATAATATGAAGTGGGAAATTGTGTTCCGCAAAGCCATCGGATGCCCCGTTCCGGCGCCTTGGAGTTCAGCCAGGAGCGGACATTACTGTCTTCCCAATCATAACTCTTCTCCTCCTGAACGCTCCGTACGCGCCGCCGGCGATGAGAACCGTAATAAGGATTTATCGCTGCCTCATCAAAGATCTTTTCACAAATGACTTTGTCGCTAAGCACAAGCCTGCCGTTTTCATCATCGGCGGCGTAACGCCAGAGAATCGGCGCGTCATCATAGTTTCCAAACTGGATATAGTCCCCGATTTTTAGGTCGGATACCGTTTTTGATGCCGCACCGGGTTCTTCTGCAAAGGCGGTACAGTGCGGGATTGCGGAGAGCAAAACGGCACTCAGCATTCCGGCAATCCATCGTTTCATCATAATCCCTCCCGTTTTATATTGACGCGCATTGGACGCAGTATTTCCATAATTGCCTGTTTCAACAAGCCATATTATGTATGGTTCCCGTATGCCTAATCTGATAGTGGAAATCCACCTCTTAAAATCGGGGTTGGATTGCTAATATCAGGTTAATTGGAAAGTTTTTACATCTAGAGTATACTGCATTTTCGCGATGATTGCAAGCCCTTTTTGAGGATATTATGCAACTTTTAAGATGACACTCTATGTCACTGGATTATCGAGTATAATGCAGATGTCAAAAATTTAAATTCTAAAGGAGAATAAAAATGGAAAGAAATGAATGGTATGAAATGGATTGGGAGAATTCACAGAGTGTAGGAGGAAGTATGAGCAATCAGAAAATTGCTTATACTGGCAACCGTTGTGCACGTTGCAACCATAAGCTTGGAGATTCGTCTAAGGTATATGGTGCGTACTGTGCAAGCAAACTTGGGGTAACAGAATATGGCACAATTGCGGCGACTAAGGTCGCCGATGGGGAAAAAGCAACGACCTTACTTACCGGAAAATCCTTACAGTTATATAATAATTTTTTTTACGGATTTGTGAAAGCGCCGGACTATGACGAACTTATGTACGATACGATCAAACTGGAGAACTATATTGATGCACTTGGTGGCATTAACCGATCAGAAAAGAATCGAAATACCTATCAGGTAATTTACGGGGCGTGGGATCGGCCGCCAATAAAAGACGATGTACCAAATCTGGCTGACATTATCGGGTCTGCCAATCGCTATAACAATTATAGCTTTACTGAGATGGATGCTATGAACTGGCTGATTCAGACTGGTGGAAAAACAAACTTTGTACTGCAATACCGAGATGCGCAGAATATGAGAGATTCTGAGAACAATTTTGACGACTGGAAGGTCAAGGATGAAAGTGCAGCGTGGCAACTAGATGTTATCCATAAGTTTATAAATGTGGCAGAGCGACTTAATGATTACGGATTGGAGCTAACTATATAAAAGTCAAGTAGTTTTTGAAAAAAATATAGTTTAGCATGAACATTGAAAAATAAATAATTGTGGATTTTGTGGCATGGCAAACAAGCCTTCAAAGAAAGGCGATTTTTCAAAGATAATTTAAGTCTTGCTTACATCAAAAGTTTAGGGCTGAATTGCTGCCCTGTGGTTAAAAGGTGATAGATAACTCTCAGGAGTTTTCTGATACAGTGCCCCTGAGCGCATCTGTGACCTTTGCCCTCAGCTAACTTTTTGTTGTAATAAGTACGGAAAACCTCGTTATTGTTGATTACAGGCAGAATGATTTGATACAGAGTTTTTCGCAAATATCGTGAGCCTTTCTTTGTAATAGCCGTATGCTGTGCCGTATATTGACTGGATTGGTAGTGATAAGGAGCAACGCCTGCAAATTTAATTATCTGAGATGATTTTTGGTAGTTGCAAATGTCTCCTAATT
>CAVGTH010000062.1:0-10444 GCA_963632045.1 Roseburia faecis
GCCTGGTAAGCCGTCCTTCCGTGATCCATCTGCGTAATGATTTCAGAAGAGCAATGGATAAAGATAACCAGCATACAAAACAAAACATTTAAAAGGACGATATCCTGTTTTCGCCTGCTCTGCTCCCGTGCCATCGCGCTCCCCCCTTATCAAAGATTATACCAGATTCTCTTCGATTGTCAATCAAACGCAGCAGATTCTTACAAATTTCGTCATTTTGCATCCAGATAGGATTGAATCAGGGCAAGACTTCGTGCAGCAATTGCCTCCGCGCGCTCCCTTTTATCCCGAATCCGTTCCGGCAGTGCCTCCATGATACCGAAATTGACGTTCATCGGCTGAAAATTGGTGATACTCTCGTTGCTGATATAGGCGCCGAGCGCACCGATTGCCGTTCTTGCGTCAAAATGCGGCATTTCCTTTTGCAGCAGCATTGATGCTGCGGACAACCCGGCAATCAGGCCGGACGCTGCCGATTCCACATAGCCCTCCACCCCGGTGATCTGACCGGCAAAGAAGATCTTCGGCTGCGTTTTCATCTGATAATTGGCGTTTAGCAGTCCCGGCGCGTTTAAGTAGGTATTGCGGTGCATCACACCGTAGCGGTAAAACTCGGCATGTTCCAGTCCCGGAATCATCGAAAACACTCTCTTTTGCTCCGGGAACTTAAGGTGCGTCTGAAACCCTACGATGTTATACATGCTGCCGGCCGCGTTATCCTGGCGCAGCTGCACCACCGCATAGGGACGGGACTGATCGTGCGGATTGGTCAGTCCGACCGGCTTTAGAGGGCCGAATCGCATGGTGTCCTCACCGCGGCTTGCCATGATTTCGATGGGCATACACCCCTCAAAAACCTTGGGATTTTCCACTCCCTCGTGCACCTGTGCCGCCTCGGCGGAAATCAATGCGCGATAAAACGCACGGTATTCCTCCCGGTTCATCGGGCAGTTGATATAGTCATCGCCGCCCTTTCCGTAACGGGCAGCACGAAACGCCTTCTCCATGTTAATACTTTCAAAGCTGACAATCGGCGCCGCCGCGTCAAAAAAATGAAGATAACAAGATCCGGTCAGTGAGCGGATCGTCTCTGCCAGTGCGTCGGAAACCAGCGGCCCTGCCGCAATCACGGTAGGCTGTGCTGTATCAACGGTTTTCACCTCTTCGTGGCATACCTCGATATTGGGATGGTTCGTGATTTTTTCTGTTACCAGGGCAGAAAACCCCTCGCGATCCACCGCCAGCGCACCCCCGGCCGGGACACGGGTTTGGTCGGCACAGGATAAAATCAGCGAATCCAGGCGCCGCATTTCCTCTTTTAACAGGCCGACGGCGTTATGGATGCCGTCTGCACGCAGAGAATTGCTGCACACCAGCTCCGCAAACTGACTGCTCTTATGCGCCGGAGAGGATTTCTCCGGCTTCATTTCATACAGTGTGACCTTGACGCCCTGCTGCGCCGCCTGCCATGCGGCCTCGCAGCCGGCCAGTCCGGCACCGATGATATTAAGTCTCATATTGATTGTTCACCCTTTCCGTCATACGTAAAACGGGATGCAGGTAACCTGCATCCCGCATGTTAGGATTTCTTCTCCGTTTTTTTCTTTGCCGCAGGCTTTCTGACATAGCCGCATTCCTCATTAAAGCACTTATACGAAACCGGGCCGCGGCGTTTAAACGCCCGTACCTTCATCAGCGTACCGCCGCACTGCGGACATTTTTCGGCGGTCGGTTCGTCCCAGGAGATAAAGTCGCATTCCGGACTGCGGTCACAGGTATAAAAGGTTGCGCCCTTTTTCGATTTTCGCACAATCACCTTGCCGCCGCACTTCGGGCAGGGAACATCCAGTTCCTTGGTGATTGCCTTGGTGTTCCGGCACTCCGGAAATCCCGGACACGCCAAAAACTTTCCGAACCGTCCCTGTTTATAAACCATCATCCGTCCGCACTTTTCACAGGGGACATCCGACACCTCGTCTTTGATTTCAATATTGCCGATTTTCTCCTCCGCCTCTTCCAGCGCATGGGAAAACGGGCCGTAAAAGTCACGGATAATATCCTTCCAGCCGGTCTTGCCGTCTGCGACCGTCTCGATCTTATCTTCCATATTCGCAGTAAACTCGATATCCACGATATCCTTAAAGTTTTCCTTCATCAGATCTGTAACGATATACCCAAGCTCGGTCGGATAAAGACTCTTGCCGTCTCTTGCCACATAACCTCTGGCCGAGGTAATCGTCGCAAGCGTCGGCGCATAGGTACTCGGCCGGCCGATGCCGTCCTCCTCCATCGCCTTTACCAATGATGCCTCGGTATAGCGCGCCGGCGGCTGCGTAAAGTGCTGCTCCGGCTCGATCTCCTTGAGCAAAAGCGTTTGTCCCTCTGTCAGGGTCGGGATCTTCTTCGCCTTTTCCTCTTCTTCGTCTTTTCCCTCCACGTACAAGGTCATAAAGCCGGGGAACTTAATCTCCGAACCGTTTGCGCGTACCAGGTAAGCGTCCGCATAGATATCCACCGAAACCGAATCCAGTACCGCGTCCGACATCTGGCTCGCCATAAAGCGCAGCCAGATCAGGCGGTAAAGCTTATATAAATCCGGTTTTAACTTGTCCTTGAATTTTTCCGGCGTGTTTGCGCAAACCGTCGGGCGGATCGCCTCGTGCGCGTCCTGGGCGCTCTTTTTCGCCTTATACTGCTTGGGCGATTTCGGCACAAACGCCGTGCCGTACTGCTTTTCGATATATCCTCTGGCCTCCTGCTGCGCCACCGGCGAAATCCGGAGCGAGTCCGTTCTCATATAGGTAATGTAACCCATTTCATACAGCTGCTGCGCCGCAATCATGGTTCGCCTGGATGTAAAGTTCAGCTTTCGGGAAGCTTCCTGCTGCAGGGTACTCGTGGTAAACGGCGGCGCACTGCGGCGCTTGGTCTCCTTGCGCAGCACCTTGCCGACCCGGTACTCTGCCGCTTTCAGCGCTTTTGTGACCGTCTCGGCGGCTGCCTCATCGGCAAGCGGCAGTTTTTTGCCGTCCGCCGTCCCGTAAAACTTTGCGATAAAGGGCAGCTTTCCCTTATCGTTGGTCAGCTTTAACGAAATCGTCCAATATTCCTCCGGGTCAAACGCCTCAATCTCACGCTCCCGGTCTACAATCATTCGTACCACGACCGACTGCACGCGGCCGGCGCTGAGCCCTTTTTTCACCTTTTTCCACAAAAGCGGACTGATCTGGTATCCCACAATACGATCCAAAACACGCCTGGTCTGCTGTGCATCGACAAGATCCATATCGATCGGGCGTGCCTCTTTGACCGCCTCTTTCACCACGTCGCGCGTCACCTCGTTAAAGGTGATTCTGCAATCCTTTGACGGATCGATGCCAAGCACATTGGCCAAATGCCAGGAAATGGCCTCTCCCTCACGGTCAGGGTCCGTTGCGAGCAAAACCTGATCGGCATTTTTTGCCTTTTTCTTCAGCTTTGCAATCAGGTCGCCTTTTCCGCGTATTGTGATATACTTTGGCTCAAAGTCGTGGGCAATATCAACACCCAGCTGACTTTTGGGAAGGTCGCGCACGTGTCCCATCGTCGCCTCGATGACATATCCGCTGCCCAGATATTTTTTCACAGAATCCACCTTGGTCGGGGACTCTACAATCACCAGTTTTTTCTTTTTCGTTTGGGTTTTTACAGCCTTTTTCTCGGCCATTTCATCATCCTCCCAACTTCTCCTATCCATTCGGCATACGGGTGCTGTCCCCGGTATACCCTGTAATTCCAAGCTGATACTGTCCGCCTGCATGGGGGATCACAGCTTTTTTCATCTGTAAAATAATCAGCATACTGCTCAGTACGCCGGAATCCAAATGACAAAAATCAGCGATTTCATCGTATTCTGCCATGCCGCCCTTTTGAAACAGAAAGCGCAATATCTCCGCTTCCTCTTTCTGGACGGAGCGCTCGGTCATCCACTGTTCCAACGCCTCGGCCGAGAGCGCCTTTTCTTTGGGCGGCGCCTGTTTTTGATTTTCTTTCGGTTTTGCCCAGCTTACCGGCTTTTGGTTCTTTTTGATGCCGCCGATGACCGGCTTTTTCTTCTGCGCAGCCCCGTATGCCAGTTTTTCCGGATAGAGAGAAAGATATTCCTCTACAATATCCATCGCGTCAGTCAGGGGCTTGCAGCCGTCTGCAATCAAATCATTGGGCAAATGCGACATGGGATTGAGCGGATTGCCCGGCACCGCAAAGATATCACGGTTATTTTCCTGTGCCAGCCGCGCCGTCATCGAAGTTCCGCTTTCCCTCTCGCCTTCTACAACGGCAACGCCGGCACTGAGACCGACAATAATGCGGTTACGCTGACGGTAATAGTACGGCTTTCCCACCTGACCGGGCGGACGCTCTGAAACAATGCATCCGTGGGTCTTGATATGCGTATAAAGCTCTGCATTTTCTTTCGGATAAATGACATCCACACCGCCGGCAAGCACCGCAACGGTATTTCCGCCTGCCTCCAGCGCGCCCCAATGGGCGGCTGCGTCCATTCCCTTTGCCATACCGCTGATCACCAAAACGCCGTTTGCGGCCAGGTCATGACCCAAAATTCCGGCAAAGCGTTCCCCTTCGCCGGTTCCTCTGCGCGTTCCGACTACGGCAACACCCAGCATTTGGTTAAAGTCCGGCATCTCGCCCAGAACATACAAGACCTGCGGCGGTGCATACACCTCTTTTAAGCACGCCGGGTAATCCGGATCGTCGATGGACAATGCGCGGATTCCGTTTTTCTCGCACTGTTCTAAAATGCGTTTGGCACTGTCAAGCTTTGTGCTGAGCCGGATTCTCTGTCCCAGCTTCAGTTTTGCGGCATGCGGAGACCGAAACAAATCGGCGCGGTAAATTTCCTCCGGTGTGCCGATGGTATCCAAAAGGCGCTTTACCTGCATGGGCTCATGATCGCAGCATGCGTTGAGCCAAATCCGATAAAGCAGTTGTTTTTCATCCTGCACCGCAACCGTCTCCTTTTTAAGCGCCTAGCCTGCAAGGTACCACCCTGTTTCACCTGCCGAGGGCAAAACCTGATCTCTTTTTCTATATTTAAAGTATCTAACGTATTGTGGCAGACTCCCGTGTGTCTAAAGCGTTTCATTCATATTTTGTCTGAGCTGATACATGGCAATTCCGGCAGCAACCGCCGCATTTAAGGATTCTACCTTTCCCTGCATCGGGATCCGAACCCTTTGATCGGCACGGGACAATATCTCCTCCGATACGCCATCCGCCTCACTGCCAATGACTAAAATCTGTTTTTCTGTCCGCGTTGCCGCGCCCAGCGACACCGAATCGCCAAGTGCCGTGGCCGTCACAAAAAAGCCCTGCTTTTGATAATCAAAAAGCGCAGCTTTCTCTACACCGGTTTTGCAGCTGACGCGAAACAACGAGCCCATGGTGGCACGCACCACTTTGGGATTATACAAATCGGCGCAGCCGCACAGCAGCCAAACGCAATCCACACCGGCCGCCTCGGCCGTACGAATCATCGTCCCTAAGTTTCCCGGCTCCGAAACGCCGTCCAATGCTAAAATAAACGATTCTTTTTTGGGAAAATCGGGCTGGTTCTGCGGCATTTTTAAAAGCACACCCACGCCCTGCGGCGTTTCGGTATCGCAAATGCCTGCAAACAGATGATCCTTGACAGTGTATACCAATCCCTCATCAATGTCAATCTTTTTTACGAAATCTTCGTGTTTTTTTGCAAATTCCTCCGCGATCAGCACGGCACGGATCTGCTCTTTCGCGTCCCGGAGCGCCTCACCCACAATACGGACGCCCTCTGCAAAATACAGACCCTCCGCGCAGCGGTTTTTCTTTTTCTGAAGCGAACGTGCCAGCTTCAGCACTTTATTATCACGGCTGCAAATGGTAATCATTACGCCACCTTCTATATCTCACATTACAAATTTTTTGGCAATTCCGCGCTGCTGTATGAACTTTAAAAGTACGTAGCATACCACAGACTGCACCGGCAAAAGCAGCAGGTTCTTTAAAATTCTGGCCGGCAAAATGCCGATAAAACCACTCCCTGCCGTCGGTGCCAGGGCGATGGAATTGAGCAAAATATTCCCGACCAGAATCACCAGCAGCTTTGCGCAAAAGACGCGCCAAAAGGTGATCGGCTTTTGATACAAAACCATGCCGTAGAGCATACCGCTGACGCCGACCGAAAGCGTATAAGCCGGGAGGTAGGCGCCGGTGGGATTTAATACCATAGAGACGGTGTCCTGCAAAATCGCCGTCACACAGGCCGTAAGCGGGCCAAAAAGCATAGCGACAATCGGCTGGGTCACAAAGCCGAATCCGATGCGCAGATAGGCGCTAAACCGTATGGAAAAGTACCCTAATACAATATTGATTGCCATCATCAGCGCACAAATTGCCAGCACTCTTGGCGAACGCACCTGCCGGCGAAAGCTGCTGCCGCTATGTAAAATATGATACCACGCAAGGGCAGCAAATACAACGGCAACCACCGCAAGACTGATCCACATATGAGACAGGCAGGCAAACACCCGGCTCAGCGGATCGAGCAAATCCTTCAGCCGCAGCTTTTCGGAATCCAAAAAACGGTCAAAACTTTCTTGCATATAAAATACCTCCTTATGTTCACTGCTAGCACAGTCAAAGAGGTATCATTATCTGTCTAACAGCGGGATGCGGCATTCATATCGCGACGTTTCGTACTTCGTCCGGCTATCAACTCCCTGTATAGCCGGCACTGCCAGTCACAGGCCGTGACTAACGCATGAATGCCTACTCTGTATTTTTCTTAAATTCTGTCTTTATTCTTAGCCGAAAGGGAGCAATCTAAACTCCGATTTTGGGAGGCGGATTTCCGCTTTCGCTGCGCCCAATACTCGGCAATCCGTTAGGATTACCTGCGTTTTTGCTTATGCAACAACCCAAAATTCGCTCTCCCAAAATTCTACGACCTGAAAAGGATTCAATAAGGATTCAATTTTGAGCAGATTTTGGCGCGGAAGATGCAGCAAGGCTCGGCGCCTTGCAAAGATGACAAGCCAAAAGATGCCAAAATTTTGCCTTTTCAGGCGAGCTTAGATTGCTTCCTTCCGGCTATGCAGAAAGAAATTCTCCAGTGCCAGAAACAACTGTTTTGACAACTGAAGAATTTCACTCTAACATCGGATTAGCGAACCTGATCGACCAGCTTCTTGAAAGCCTCCGGATCAGAAATAGCGATCTCAGAGAGCATCTTTCTGTTGATCTCGATGCCCTTCTGTTTCAGACCGTTCATAAACTTGCTGTAGCTCATGCCGTTGGCACGGGTTGCCGCATTGATACGGGCAATCCAGAGCTGTCTGAATTCTCTCTTCTTTGCTTTTCTGTCTCTGTAAGCGTATACCAAAGACTTCATTACCGCTTGGTTTGCGGTCTTATAGAGCTTGCTCTTTGCACCTCTGTAACCTTTTGCAAGCTTTAAAATTTTCTTATGTCTGGCGCGGGTTCTCATAGCGCCCTTTACTCTTGCCATGTTAAAAGCTCCTTTCTCAAATCACGTTTTCAAAGCCAAAGCCGTATGGCTTATTTGTAAGGCATCATACTCTTGATCGTTGCCTCGTTGGCAGCGGAAAGATATCCGCCTTTTCTCAAATGTCTTTTTCTCTTCGTGGTCTTCTTGTTTAAAATGTGGCTCCGAAACGCCTTGCTTCTCTTCACCTTACCGTTTTTGGTGATGCCAAAACGCTTTGCCGCGCCTCTGTGTGTCTTGATTTTAGGCATAGTATTTCTCTCCTTCCATCTAATTAAGTTCCATTAAGCCTTTTTGGGTGATACTATCATAGCCATGCTGCGGCCTTCCATTTTGATGTCCTTGTCTGCACCGCCAACCTCTCCGACGCCTTCTTTGAAACGGTTCAAAAGATCGCGTCCCAAAGAACTGTGGGTAATCTCACGTCCGCGGAAACGAACCGAGACCTTTACCTTGTCACCGGCCTTTAAAAATTTGATGGCCTGATTGAGTTTGGTGTTAAAGTCGTGATCATCAATATTCGGAGTAAGCCGAATCTCTTTCAGGGCAATGACCTTTTGATTCTTACGGTTCTCTTTCTCCCGTTTTGCAAGCTCAAACTTATGCTTTCCATAATCCATGATTTTGCACACGGGCGGCTTTGCCTGAGGTGCGATTTTCACCAGATCCAGATTCTTTTCTTCCGCCATGTTCTGTGCAGTCCGGTTATCCACGATACCAAGCTGCTCGCCATCCGGCCCGATCAAGCGGACTTCCTTGTCTCTGATTTCCTCGTTAATCATCAAATCTTGCCTTGCTATAACAAAACACCTCCAAAAATATAGCTTAAATGAGCAGTCAAACCGTCCCTTGTTTCTTCCGCCGTTTCCGTTTTAAAAACAAAAAAGCGGAATGCAAAGGCACTCCGCTCGTATTGTAACCGTTTTTGTGAAATAGGTCTCAATATGTCCTGATTTAGGAAGCCCTTTTGCTTTGCGCGAAGGGGAGAAGCGGATGTCTTCTGCTTTACCGGAATATTCTAGCATAACGTTTTTGAATTGTCAAGGCTTTTTTCAAAGTTTTTTATCGTTTGGGGAGAATACCTGCCTCTTCCCGCGTTTTCAGCATTTTTATCGGACAATTTCCAGTATCTGCTTGCTTTTTTCAACAAAATATGTCACGTTTTTTTGTTCATGTTTACTCTTATTCATTGGAAAGGAAGCGAATCAACCATGCCTGCACATCTTAAAAATACCTTTCTTGGCCGGAGGTATTTTACAGTCTTAACCCTGGCATTTGTCATAGGCATCTATTTTGCGCTCCGTTTTCCGATTTCAAAAGCATTTTTCACCGATTTTCTGCAAATCAGCCTTCTTCTGCTCGGCGCTCTCTTTCTGCTTTGCGCCCTTGCCGGGCTGATAACCCGTTCCCTTTCTGACTTTTTCCTGATTTGGTTTATGTTCTTATTCTGCGTTTTGGGCATCTTCCGCGTTTATGCCTTTGACAATCTGCAATACGCAGACCTTATGGCACAGACCGGAACCGTTCGCCGATACGACGGCATGATAACCGAGGATCCCGCACCCAGCAGCACACAAAAGACGCTTGGGTTTTCCGTCAGGATCTTTGCGATGCATGAAGGTACGGAAGAAAAACCGATCCAAGGCAGCATCAAGCTTTATGCCGATCCTGCATCCGCCGCCGCTTTAAAGCGCGGAGACCGCATCACCTTTACCGCCAAGCTGCAAAATCCCGAAACCGCCCCGTATTCCGGCGGCTATTCCTATCATGACGCCCTGCGCCGGCAAAACCTTTGTTTTTCTGCCTACGCAAAGGAACTTGCACTCTGCCCTGAGAGGGATTGCCCCTATACTTTTACAGAGCATCTGCAAGGTCTTGGGCTTACGATTCAGAAAAGCATTTTAAACGCCATCGATCAAAGCTTTGGGAGCGTAACGGAGGAGAGCGCTCTGCTCAAAGGCATTCTGATGGGCGTTCGTGACGATTTCACACCGGAACAGTACCAAAGCTTTGCGGATTCCGGCCTTATTCACATTACCGCCGTATCCGGCATGCACGTCATGTTTTTGTCCTCCTTTTTGTTCTTTCTCTCACGCGCGCTGCGGCTGAAAAAGCGCATTGCCAATTTATTTTTGATTCCGGTTTTGATCTTGTTTGCTGCCGCCACGGCTTTTACACCCTCCGTCTGCCGTTCTGTCATTATGATGCTCCTGTTTCTTCTTTCCATGCTGGTACAAAAGGAGCCGGACAGTCTGACCTCGCTTTCCGCTGCGGCCTTTCTGCTTTTGCTGATAAACCCTTACACCCTGACAAGTTACAGTTTCTTGCTCTCTTTCGGCTCTACGCTCGGCATTTTGCTCTTTGCCACACCGCTGACTCTGTCGGTCAAACACCTATTTCACAAAACACCGTCCGCCGCGCCGCAAGGCACCGCATCCCTCCTCACCCGCATTGCCGCCGGCGCAAGAGAACAGGTTCTTACCTCTGTTTCTATGTCAGTTGCAAGCAATATCGGCGTCGGCTATTTTTCTGCCCGTTTCTTTCAACGCATCAACTGGGGCAGTTTGTTTGCCAACATTGCGATTCTTCCGCTCGGTGCATACAGCTTTGTTCTAGGTCTGATTCATTGGGTCGTCTATCTGCTTTGTCCGCCGCTTGCCCGTTTGATTGCGGCGTTTTTGCTGCGGCCGCCTCTGTTTTTGATGAACCAAATCGCTAAGTTCTTTTCCGGTGCCCTTTTCCTGATTCAAACACCGGCGCCGCCGGAATCCTTTCTTCCGGTTTATGTCATTCTCTGCCTGATTCTGCTGATTGCGCTCCGTCCCGCACCGAGCGGCCGCGATAAAAATATTAGTGTAAAATAATAATTGGCAAAAAAATAGGGAATAACCCTTGAAGGCTATT
>CAVGTH010000063.1:0-6473 GCA_963632045.1 Roseburia faecis
CGGCGATCAAATCAAAATGAAATTTTTCGCAAAATAGGGTTTATCGACACGCTCAAACCGCGGATTTCCGCGGTTTTATCTGTATTTCAGGTATTGGATAAACTTTTGAACCGCCAATGACATCGTCTTTTTATGCTTCACCGCAAAGCCGATTTTACGGTAGACCGGCATCGCCAGCGGTTTGCAGACAATCCGATAGGGGATTCTCTTTAAAATCAATTCCGGCAAAACGCTGATGCCAAATCCGCCCTCCACCATTGACATAATTGCATAATCATCCCAGGTGGTAAAGCGAACATTCGGCGTCAGCGCACCGCCGGCAAACACCTCGGCCACCTCGTTGTTTTCTCCCTTTTGCAGCATCAAAAACGGATCATGGCAAAGTTCCGCCGCCGTCACCGTCTCCTTGCCGGCAAGGACGTGATTCTGCGGCAAAACCGCAAGCAGCGGATCCTGTTCCAAAAAGACGGTATCAAGCTCTGACCTTGTCGGCAAGCGCAAAAAGCCGCAGTCCACCCTGCCCTCCAGAATCCAGTTTTCAATCTCCCGATGATCCCCCAGCAGCAATTCATAATCCATATTGGGATAGTCCTTTTGAAACACCTTCAAAATATTGGGCAGCCAGTGTGTCGCCACACTGGAAAAAGTGCCGATCCGAAGCGTCCCTGCCTGCAGCCCGTGCAGTGCATCCAACTGCATCTGCAATTTTCGGTATTCCTCACAAAGCGTCCGCGCATACGGAAGAAGCTGCATTCCGTCCGAGGTCAGCCGCACGCCCGCCTTGCTGCGCTCTAAAACAGGAATTGCCCATTCGTGCTCCAAATCCTGGATCATACGGCTGATCGCCGATTGCGAATAGTTTAAAATTTCCGCCGCCTTGGTAAAGCTGCCGTATTCTACCGCAGTAACCAGCGCCCGGTATTTTGAAATATTCATATCCATCTTATTCACCATTCCATGCATTTCTATCATAATAATTATGACATATATTCGCTTTTCTCATCGATAAAGCTATGATACAATAGAGCCGTCAAAAAGTCAATACCAACCAAAGGGGTGTAAACAATGGGACTGTATCAAAACAGAATTGTGGTTAAGGTGGGCACTTCCACCCTCACCAATGAAATGGGAAAAAATAATTTACAGGAATTTGATAAGCTGGCCTGTGTCCTGTCCGATGTTCAAAACGCAGGCTATGAGGTGATCCTGGTTTCCTCCGGCGCTATCGCCATCGGCAGCAACAAGCTGCGGCTGAAAACAAAGCCGGAGAGCCTGCGGCTGAAACAGGCGGCCGCCGCAGTCGGACAGTGCCGCATGATGCATCTTTATGACAAGTTTTTCAGTGACTACGACAAGACAACCGCGCAGATTCTTCTCAATGCGGACGACATCAATCATGAGGAAAAAAAGGAAAATTTGGTGAATACCTTTGACGCACTGCTGGAAATGGGAATCATTCCGGTTGTCAACGAAAACGACTCGGTCAGCTATACCGAAATTCAATCCGAGGATCGGCTGTTCGGTGACAACGACATGCTCTCCGCTGTCGTGGCCGTCCTCTGCCGCGCAAAAAAGCTGATTATTTTCTCCGACATCGATGGATTTTATGACAAGGATCCCAGGCTTTATGCCGATGCAAAGCTGATTCAAAAGGTAACGCACATTGACGATCAGCTGCTCACCCTTGCCGGCGGCGCCGGCAGCCGCCGCGGAACCGGTGGCATGCGCACCAAGCTGAATGCCGCCAAACTTGCGGCGATGCAGGGCATCGAAACCGTCATTACCAACGGAAAAGCCCCGTCCTCCTTATACGATATTTTGCAGGGAAAGAGCGTCGGCACCCGGTTTTTAGCCATGGAACAAAACCGCTGAAAGTAACTTTTTTACAAAAGACGGACTGCCGCGCCTCTTACAAAATGGTCGCGGCAATCCGTCTTTGATTGATTCTAACAATTTTTTTCGTAGATCAGCCGCAGGCCGTCCAGCGTCAGCCTGCGATCGACCACATCAATGGTTTGTGCCTCTTCTGCGGCAAGCCCGGCAAGGCCGCCGGTCGCAATCACACGGCAGTCCGGCTGCCCAAGCTTTGCGCGGATCCGCCCGACAATGCCGTCCGTCTGTGCAGCCAGGGCATAAAAGGCACCGGCCTGCATGGAACCGACCGTTGTTTTTCCGATCAGCGCCGGCGGCTTTTTAATCTCGATCCTTGGCAGCTTTGCCGCACGTTCAAAAAGGGCATCCATCGAAATCTTAAGTCCCGGCACAATCAAGCCGCCCAGATAATCGCCGCGCTGATCAACAACGCAAAAGGTCGTTGCCGTGCCGTAATCTACCACAATCAGCGGCGCGCCGTATTTTTTTACGGCCGCCACGGCATTCGCGATCTGATCGGCGCCGACTTCTTTCGGGTCATCGCAGCGGATATTCATCCCGGTTTTAACGCCCGGCCCTACCTCCATGATTCTGCATCCGAGGTAGCGTTTTATCGCATTTTTCAGCGCATGCATTACCGGCGGCACCACCGAGGACAAAATCACGGCGTCCACTGCCGCAGCATCCAACTGCTCCGTCTTTAAAAACTGCAGCAGCAGCACGCCGATCTCATCGGACGCACGGCTCTTTTCCGTCGCCATGCGCCAGCTTCTTCGCAGATTTTCGCCGTCATACAGGGCAATCACCGTATTGGTATTTCCGACATCCATTGCAAGCAGCATCCTATTTCCCTCCTAATTTTCCTTTATGTTTGCATCGATCTTCCCATCCGCAATCTCTATGGTCGCATAACTGTTCCAGGTGCTGCCGGGATTGATCATTAAAATTCCCTGATGTTCCTGTATATAAGCGCGGTGCGTGTGCCCGAAAATACAGATATCCGCATCCTTGCTTTTCGCCTCGCGCTCCAAATCGCGCAGCGACAATTTTACGTGGTATTGGTGTCCGTGCGTCAAAAAAATCTTTTTTCCGCCAAAGAAAAATACCTTTTGATACGGATCGCAAAAGGCCGTAAAATCGTTGTTTCCTACCACGGCCTCCACCGTAAGTTCCGGCCAGACCGCACGGATATCGTCCACATCCTGCTGCACGTCGCCGGCGTGAATCAAAAGATCAAACGGCGCCTCCTTTTCGACAATCCGCATGATACTGTTAAAATTTTTATGAGAATCACTCATCACGACCGCTTTCATGATACGCTCCTGCCCTTCTTTGCTTTGGTACTCTAGGCATAAGAGAATCGAACCCCACGCGGTTCAAAAAGGCAAATTTGTCACAATCATGCGCCCAATGCTCGTCAATACGTCAGTATTGACTGCGCTTTTGCCTTTTCTTGCAAAAAATTTGCTCTTTTTGCACTCGCAGACCCAATGCGCCGAAAAATTTTTGTTCAGCCGGTCTTGCAGGGTGAAGCAAGGCTGGCGCCTTACAAATCCCGAAAGAACGGCTGAGCGGAAATTTAACAAGCATTGGGCGCATGTGTTCGAGTCTCTTATGCCTAACTTAATTATACCACAAGCAAAAATAATTGTCACGAAATTTCTGATTGACGCATAAATTGTAAGTAGCAAAGAATCCGGAAGGGGTGTCGTAATGAATATTGAAGATATGATGAAGAACATGAATCCCAAGGCGCTGTCCGACGCGATGCAGCGTATGGGAAAGGTTTTGGGGCCCTCGCAGATGGAACAGGTCAAAAAAGCCATCCAAAGCACCGACAAAGGCACGTTAAATCAAAAGCTGAATCATCTGACCGCCGAGGACTTAAAACGGGAACTGACGCAAAACCCGGCGCTTGCCAAGCAGCTTGCCAATAATCCGGAGGTCATGCAAAAAATCAATCAGATTTTTCAGAAAAAATAGTCCTATTTTCCGCGCTCTTTGAAGGAGGTGAGCATCATGGAAAACGAGTCTTTTGACTTATCCGGAGCGGTTGATATGCTGAAAACCATGTTAGAGGGCGAAGAGGGTCAGCAGCAGCTGCAAAATATCATGGATATGTTTCGGGGCGATGCGCCGCAGCAGCCCGGCAGCGGAACCGGCGGCATTGATCCTGAAAATTTGGATATGGTTTTCAAGCTGCAGCAGGCAATGTCGCTGCTCAACCAACAAAAATCCGATGACCAGACGCAGCTGCTGCTTGCGCTGCGCCCGTTTTTAAAACCGTCCCGGCAGGAAAAGGTCGATCATGCCATGAAACTGATGAAGCTCACCGGTGTACTCTCCGTCATGCGCAATATTCAGGGGGATTGACGATGTATCAGCGTTATATGACAAATACCAATCAACAACCCGGAAAACAAGGAAAGCCCCCTACGGGAGAGATGGGAAACTTTCGGCAAAACCGGCAAAGTCCGCAGAATCCGACACAGCCTACGCATTCTCCAAAGCCGCAGCCGCGTGCCGCCGCACAAAATCGGCAAAATCCCGGTATGGGAAACGGATCCGGCGTTCCGAGCCGTCCGGGCACTTCCGACCGTTCCGGCATTTCCGGCCGCGCAGGCAGAGGCGCCGCGCCAAGGCCGGGGCAACATTCGCGGCCGCTGCCGCCCATGCAGCCCATACCCAACGAGCCGGTACATAAAAAGCAACCCTTTTCGGGGCGTGACACGATTTTGGGTTTGCTCCCTCCTTCCCTTTATAACCCGCAGACAAAAAAGATCCTCGGCTTTCTCTCTGCCGAGGATTTACTGCTTGCTGCCCTGATTTTTCTCATGCTTGACAGCGGCAGGGAAGAGGACTCCATCATGGTCTATGTCCTTTTATACCTGCTTTTGTCCGACTATATTGACCTTCCGTTCTAAAAATCCAAACAGGCACCTTTGGGAAAATCCCTAAGGCGCCTGTTTTCCGTTCGTTTTGTTTTTTCTAGCCGATCAAATCGCAGGCATCATCCACAAACGCCGTTGTATTCTCCACCGGCATTCCCTCCATCAGCAATGCGCAGCTATACAGGACATTCGTCAGCTTTTCCAATCTTTCCCGATCCTTTTCGGCCTGTTTCAGCGTCTCATAAACCGGGTGATTTAAGTTGATTTCCAGCACCCTCTGGGCACGCATCATACCGCCGGCATTGGGCATCGCATTCAGCGTTTTTTCCATATCGAGTGAAATTTCACCCTCGCTGCTCATGCAGACCGGGTGCGACTTTAACTTGGCCGAGGCCTTCACCTTTGCCACCTTGTCACCCAAAATCTCTTTCATGGAAGAGAGCAGATCCTTGCTTTCCTCCTCTGCAACGGCCTCTGCCGCCTTTGCCGTCTCGTCCTCCAGACCCAAATCAGCCGCCGAAACCGACTTAAACTCCTTATCCGCATACTTGCCTAAGATTTTGATTGCAAACTCGTCCACGTCCTCGGTAAAGTAAAGCACCTCATAGCCCTTTTCCTTTACCATTTCCGTCTGCGGCATATGATCGATCTGATCGACGGTTTCGCCGCACGCATAGTAGATACAGGGCTGATCCTCTTTCATCCTGGATACGTATTCTTTTAAGGTAACCAGTTTCTTTTCCGCCGAAGAGGGGAACATCACCAGGTCAACCAAAAAGTCCTTTTCGGCGCCGTAATGGTCATACATGCCGAACTTTAACGGACGTTTAAAGTTTTCATAAAACTTTTCATAAGCGTCACGTTCCTTTTCCTGCATGGTTAAAAGCTCACTTTTGATCTTCTTTTTCAGATGTGCCGCAATGGTTTTAAGCTGGCGGTCATGCTGCAAAATCTCACGCGAGATATTCAGCGACAGATCCGCCGAGTCCACCAGACCCTTGACAAATCCAAAATAATCCGGCAGCAAATCCTCACACTTATCCATAATCAAAACGCCGTTGGTATAAAGCTGCAGGCCGCGTTTAAATTCCTTGGTATAATAATCAAAGGGCGGTCTGGACGGAATAAACATCAGCGCGTGATAGCTGACCGCACCGTCCGCGCTGGTGTGAATCACCCGAAGCGGATCCTCAAAATCAAAGAACTTTTCCTTATAGAAGTTGTTGTAGTCCTCCGGCTTCAGCTCCGATTTGTTCCGTCTCCAAAGCGGAACCATGCTGTTTAACGTATCATCCTCCTGATAGGATTCATACTCCGGCTGCGCGTCCTCGCCCTCCGGCTGCTTCTCTTTCAGCTTTTGCTTGGTAACCAGCATCTTAATGGGGTACTTGATATAATCCGAGTAGGTCTTAACCAGATTCCTGAGTGTGTACTCCTGCAAATACTGATCATAATTCTCATCCTCAGTGTTCGGCTTTAACCGCAGCGTAATCTCCGTCCCGGTCTGTTCCATGGTGCACGGCTCAATATCATAGCCGTCCGCACCCTTCGAGGTCCAGCAATACGCCTGCTCCTCACCGAATTTACGGCTTTTTACGGTAACTTCCTCCGCGACCATAAACGCCGCATAAAATCCTACGCCGAACTGACCGATAATATCGACATCATCTTTCGGTTCTGCCTCTTTTTTAAAGTTCAGCGAACCGCTCT
>CAVGTH010000063.1:6483-10328 GCA_963632045.1 Roseburia faecis
CCGAGGTTTTCCTCCAGTTCTTCCTTCGTCATGCCGATTCCGCGGTCTGTAACCGTCAGGGTACGTGCCTCCGCGTCCGGCGTCAAACGGATATAAAAATTCTCACGGTCAAAGGTGATATTTTCATCCTGCAGGGACAAATAATAAAGCTTGTCCAGTGCGTCGCTGGCGTTGGAAATCAACTCCCGCAAAAAAATCTCCTTATGCGTATAAATAGAATGAATCATTAAATCCAAAAGCCGCTTGGATTCTGATTTAAATTCATACTTTGCCATCCTTATCGCCTCCAGTGTATTGTTAGCACTCTAAATAGTTGAGTGCTAATTTCAATCCCTATTTTACCACCTTTTTGAAATTTGTCAAGAGAATTTCAGGAAAAAAAGAAAATTGCGCCAAAAAAGATTGCACTTTTTGTCAAAGCGTGCTATACTGGACGTACTCTAGGCGCACGCGAGCAATCCGAACTCCGATTTCAGGGGACGGAATTCCGCCCGCTCGGTGTTAAAATACTCGGCAATCCATTAGGATTCCCTCTTAACGCAAGGAAGGTTTCGCGATGAACGTATACGATTTTGATCAGACCATCTATGACGGCGACAGTACGGCCGATTTTATTTTTTGGTGTATCCGCAAAAAGCCCTCGCTTGCGCTGCGGCTTTTTCCGGGAACCGTCGCCTTTGGGGCGCATTTTTTCAAGCTGTGCAGCAAGACCTATTATAAGGAAAAGTTTTATCGCTTTTTATATCGGATTCCGGATATTGACGCATGGGTATCCGACTTTTGGGCAGAATCGATCGATCATATCAAGGAATGGTACCTGCTCCGGCAAAGGGACGATGATGTTATCATCTCCGCCTCACCGACCTTTCTGCTTCGTCCGGCCTGTAAGCAGCTTGGAATCTCACATCTGCTGGCATCCGTCGTGGATAAGGACACCGGGCTGTATCTTGGCCGCAACTGCCACGGCGAAGAAAAGGTGCGCCGGTTCCGCCGTGCCTTTCCCGATGCGGTGATCGATGAATTTTATTCCGACTCGCTCTCGGATGCACCGCTTGCCAATCTTGCAAAGCGTGCCTATTTGGTAAAAGGGGATGATCTGTTCCCCTGGGCTGACGAATGATATTGTATTTTAAGGGGCTATAAAAACGCATCGAATGCGTTTTTATAGCCCCTTTTCCTTTTCAGAAATTTTTCAGAACCCTGTGTAAAATATGGAAGTAAGATACACATTCACCAAAACGTGTTTGATTCCTACCAAAAGGGAGTGTTTTTATGAAAAAATTTCGCATTCTGTTAGGACTGTTTCTGGTTATCTGGGGCACGCCTGCCATCGTTTCGGCGCAAACGCAGCCGACTGTAACATTCGAGTCGGCGGCGCTGACCGAGGACGGCGCCGTGATCTCCATGCACGCAAGCGCCCCATGCAGCGCCGTGGTCTATGGCGCACAATACCAAGACGGTATATTATCCTCCGTTTTGCAAAAGGCGGTCATCCTGACCACCGATGCGCAAACCGTAACGCTGGAACATATGGACGGGACGGCATCGGTCTTTGTTTTAGGCGACTACCTGGCACCGCTTTGCGAAACCTGCACCGTTTCCGATCTTTTACCAAATACAGGGGACGGCATCATTCACCTTAACGGCGATACGATTGACGCGACAGGCGTTGAGGGCGTCTCAACCAACGGCAGCATTCTTACCATTACGCAGGCCGGCGAATATACCATAGAGGGTACGCTAAATGATGGACAAATCATCATATCCTCCGCCGAAAAAAGTGATAAAATCACATTAAACCTCCATCAAGTCAGCGTGACTGCAAGCGCATCGGACAGTGCGGCACTTCTTGCAACAAAGGGAAAAGTTTCGATTTCTGCAACGGGAGAAAACACCTTTACCGCGACCGGTCAAGGCAGCGCCGCCATCCAGACCAAGCACGATCTGACGCTGAAGAGCAGCGGCAGTCTGACCGCAATATCACAGTCCGGAAAGGGCATTCACTGCAAAGCCGATCTGGAAATCGGAATGGGCGACATTTACGTTACGGCTTACGATGATGCGATCCGCGGCAACGACAGTATTAAAATCACCAAAAAGGCGACCGCCATCACTGTACAAACCGCGGTTGGAGACGGTATCCGTACCAATCTGGATCCCACAAGCGAGGACGGCACAGACATCTCCGGCGGCACCGTCACGGTAAACGGCGGCACTGTTTCCGTCACCGCATCGGGCGGAGACGGCATTCAGGCGGATTCTCTGCTTGCTATTTACGGCGGCAGCATTACGGTAAACGCGGCAAACGAGGCCTTAAAAGCCAACGCCTCCTCCATCGTATATCTTGAGGATGCCGATGCTGCGCAAACCCCCGCCTCCGGGGACGGCTGCATCATCATCGGCGGCGGAACACTGAATCTGACCGCCGGCGAACACGGAATCAAAGCCGTCAGGGACATCACCGTAAACGGCGGAGATATTACCATCAACGCCGGCAAAGAGGGGATCAAATCCAAGGAAATTATCTATGACAGCGACGGCGAAACCGCGCTGTACTGGATTGAAGGCAGCATTACCGTCACGGGCGGCATCCTTGATCTGACATGCGGTGAGGACGGCATCCAATGTGCTGCCGGCGACATAGTTCTAAACGACGGCGATATCACCGTCCGGTCGCAAAATGACGGTATTCAGGCGGAATACGTACTATATATTACCGGCGGTACCTACACCGTCACAACTTACGGCGGCGCCCCGTCCGGAACAGCCTCCTCGTCGGTTACAGAGAGCTGTAAAGGGCTCAAGGCCGGTGCTCTGGTCGACGTGACCGGCGGCACCTTCTTCCTCAGCACTTATGATGACGCACTGCACACCAATCACACTGTTGACCTCTCCGGCGGAACATTTCAAATCGCGACCGGTGATGACGCAGTCCACGCAGACAGCTATCTGAACATTTCTCAAAACGCCGCGATAACCATTACGCACTGCTACGAGGGTCTGGAGGCCGCAAAGGTTTTCATCAGCGGCGGAACCATGGATATCACTGCAACCGATGACGGCGTTAACGGCGCCGGAGAAGAGCCGACGGATGTGCCCTATCCAAATCCTTATACGGTTTCCTCCACTGTGGTATCGCTTTCCGCCGGTCCCGGAGGGTCGGGAGGCCCCGGCGGCCAAGGCGGCAGCAGCGGCGGTCCCGACGGCCCCGGCGATACTGATAACGCGGACTACGGCTATATCGCCATCAGCGGCGGATCGGTCTTTATTAACAATACCGAGGGCGACGGTCTGGACGCCAACGGAGACATGGATATCAGCGGCGGCATCGTTATTGTGGACGGTGCAACGCTTGGCTCCGAGGACGGGCTGGATTATGACGGCTCGCTGACCTTAGACGGCGGCCTGGTCTTTACCATGACCGCCGGCGGCATGGATAGCATCAGTGAGAGCTATACCCAAAAATACCTAACCTATGATTTTAGCAGCCGCCAGGGCGCTTTTGGCGGTGGAAGCACCATTCCGGCCGGCAATTATGCCATCTGCGACGAGAGCGGCAATATCATTTTTGCCTTTGCCAGAACCAAAAGCAGCATCCAGCGCGTGCTGTTATCTTCACCGCAGATCGACTCGCAAAAGACCTACACGATCCGACCGCTCAACGCCGGCGGCGTACAACCGATTCATGCAGCATACGGAAGTTTTGATGCTGAAACCGGCACGTTTTCCCTTTTTGACGGATGCAGCCTTAGCAGCGGCACGCAATACACCATGACACTTCAGTAAAGACAATCGAGTAGGGCGAAATTAATCGCTCTCTCACACCACCGTACGTGCCGTTCGGC
>CAVGTH010000064.1:0-9311 GCA_963632045.1 Roseburia faecis
GTGATATAGGTGTCCGGCTGAATCACGCCGGTCTCCAGCCCGGCAATCGCCGTCAGCGGCTTAAAGGTCGAACCGGGCGAATAGGTGCCGGAGAGTACGCGGTTAAAGAGCGGTTTGGATTTTGCCTGTACCAGCTTTTCATAGTCCTCGTCAAAGGTGGCCGGGTCATAATTCGGATAGGAGGCAAGCGCCAGCACCTCGCCGGTGCCGGGCACAATCGCAATCGCGCCGCCGGCGCCGCTGCGGCTCACCGCCGCTGTGATATTCTCCTGCAGCGATTTTTCCATCGCCTGCTGCAATTCCAAATCCAGCGTAAGCCTTGCAAAATTGCCCGGCTCCACCTTTTGGCTCTGCAAGATTTCGGTCACGCCGCCGTCACGGGACATCGAGACGCTCTTATAGCCGTCTTTTCCCTTTAAATAAGGCTCCAGCACCTTTTCCAGGCCGTCTTTTCCGATGATGTCATTCATGCCATAGCCCTTATCTTTCAGTTCCTGGTATTCTTCCGCATAGATTTTGCCCGTACGCCCCAAAATGTGCGCTGCGCTCTTTCCGGCGGCAAATACGCGGATCGGCTCGATCTCAACCTCAACACCGGGAAAATCGGCCGACTGTTCCTTGACCGACTGTAACACGGTCTCGTCGACATCGCGCGCGATGATATACGGATTCTGGGTGCTAAAGCCGCTCTTTTGCATATCATAGCGCACGCCGACAATCGTCAGCGCCTCTTTATCGGTGTATTTGGCCGCCACCGCAAACTTACTGCGGTAATAGTCCACCACCTGCTGCGCCGTCTCATAGTTTTCCAGTTTATTTTCCTTTTTCCACTGATCCAGCTTTTCCTGCCGCTTGGCGATAAGGTCGGCCGCCGCCTCACTGTCAACCTCGGCAGCGCTTTCTTCCTCGTCCTTCTCCTCCGTCAGGCGTACCGCCGTTCTGTCCTTTTTGGCCTCTTCCCACTGGGTATCGGTAAAGCCCCAGGTCTTATTCCGCTCGGAATAAAAAATGGGAAAATCCGTCTCCAGTGCGCCGCCGTTTTCGGTAATCAGGCGGCTGACATCCACGATCTCCTGATTGAGCGCGTCATCGCTAAGGCCGATGCTTTGAAACTGAATCACGTACCCCTGGCGATTGGCCACAAACGCGCGGTCGTAGCGATCTAAGATCTCGCCGCGCGGCGCCTTGACCGGATAGGCGCGCACCAGTCTCTGCTGCGCCTGTTCCCGGTACGCCGCACCGTTTACGATTTGCAGCTGAAACAGCCGTATCACACAGGCAAGTATCATCACACATACCAGCCCCAGCAAAATCACGTAACGATAATTTGCGCTGCGTCCTTCCATATTCTCACCCGTCTTTATCTTATGAAATTTGTTTCATCCGAAACAGCTTCATCGAAGCCGCCATCGGAAAGCTTAGCAGCCAGCCGATCAAGCCGCTGTATACGCCCTCCGGAACGGCGATCCGCAGCATCGACGTCCAAAAGGGAACGCTGCCGCCGGTCATAAGGATGGCCGCCGCATAGACCATCGACGCCAGAACCGTACCGACCGCAATCGCGCCCATACCGGCAATCCGCTTTGCACCGCTGAAAAAGTGCTGCCCCAAAACACCGGCGCCAAATCCCAGATACAGGCAGCAAAGGCTGCTGACGCCAATCAGCCGTCCGATTAAGATATCGTACACCAGACCAAACACCATGCCGCAGACGGCGCCCTCGGTCTTACCGCGGAAAAAGCCGATCATGACAACAAAGGCATAAAAGAGGTTCGGCGCAATCGAAAAGACGGCGATTCCGCTCCCCAAAGTCGGCTGCAAAACCGCAAGCAGGATCAGCCATAGGAGATAAAATAAAATCCGCATCAATCGCTCAGCTCCGATCCGTTCATACTCTTTGAGGCGGTGCCGCTGCTGCTATTACTACTGCTGCCGCTGCCATCGCTATTACTGCCGCTGCTGCTACTGCTGCTGCTACTGCTGCTATTGCTGCTGCCCGTACCCGTCTGTCCGCTGCTCTTGCTGCTTTTTTCCGTATCGGCCGAGGATTTCGGCTTTGCGGTCGCCTCGGATTTCGTGCTGCTGCTACTGCCGCTGCTTTTGCTGCTGCCCGACGTGCCGGATGTGCCGGACATGTCGGACGAAGATGTGCGGTCACTCCGGTCGTCCGCACTGTCATTTTTCGATTGGGTATCGTCCTCCGTGCCGGTCGCAGACGGCACTTCGTCCCGTTTGATCTCTTCGGTAAAGCCGGTAAGTACACATACCTGCGACAGTTTGCCGATCGAGACGGCCGGTTGTATCGTCGCATATTTGGACATGTTGGTGTGATCCTCTCCGATCTCCAGCACCGTGCCGATCAAAAGTCCCTTGGGATAGACGCCGCCCATGCCGGAGGTTTCGACATAGTCGCCGTTTCTGATATCGGTGTCACGCGCCAGATACCCAAGCCGGCAAAGTCCCTGCTTAAGCAGTGCGGTATCTCCTTCGACCACGCCCAAATCCTTAGAGCGTTCAATCATACTGCCCACACCGCTGTCCGGGTCTAAAATCGTGATGATCTCCGCCCAGCTGCTGCCGACCTTGTACACCTGGCCGATCAGTTCTTTGTTGGCAGTCAGCACCGGCTGATTCTTTAAAATCCCGTCGTTGGTTCCTTTATTGATGGTAAAGCTGCTGTACCAGTTGGACGGATCCTTCGCGATCACCTGCGCCGCAACCAGATTCAGCTTGCTCTCGGTTTTCATCAGGTTCAGCATCGCGCGCAGTTCCTGATTCTCCTGCGTCAGGCCTTCGGTGTCGCGCACCTGTTTATCAAGCGCAACGTTTTCCTGTTTGAGCGCCTCATTCTCGGCGCGCAGGGCTTTCACACTGCCAAAGTATGAAAAAATCCCCTGCAGCCAGCCGCCCGCACCGCTTGCCGCCGTCTGACCCGGCTCTGCCGCCGCGCCCACAAGGTTCTCGGCCGCACCGGCTCTGTCCCGTCCGGAAAACGCGGCAAATACGCCGATGAGCACCGCAACCGCCAGCGTTGCGGCAATCAAAAACACCGCCGTTTTATGTTCCCTAAAATTCCTCACATCGATCCCTCACATTTTTACAGAAATCTTCTTTGTCTCTGACCCAGTTCCGCCATAAAGTCCAGATTCTTCCCGGTGCCGATCGCCGCGCATTCCGTCGGTTCTTCCGCGATATAGACCGGAATATCCACATTGACCGAAATCAGCCGTCCCAGGCCGCGCAGCTTTGCGCCGCCGCCGGCTAAGATGATGCCGCTCTCCACGATGTCGGCCGCAAGCTCCGGCGGCGTCTGTTCAAGCGTTTGTTTCACGGCGTCAATCACCTCGTCCGCGCATTCCTGCATGGCCTCGCGCAGTTCTTCGGAATTGACCGTCACCGTTTTCGGCAGTCCGCTCAATAAGTCCAGACCGTTGATTTCCGCCTTTTCGCGTTCCTTTTGATAATAGACCGTGCCGATGCTGCATTTTAGCTGCTCCGCCGCCAGGGCGCCGGCCATAATATTATACTTTCGTTTGATATACTGAATGATGGCATTGTCAAACGCCTCGCCGGCCGTTCTCACGGTATGCGACACCACGATGCCGCCCAGCGAAATCACGGCGACCTCGGTCACACCGGCGCCGACCGTCACCAGCATGGTGCCGTGCGGCTCTGCCACAGGAGCGCCGCAGCCTATGGCCGCCGCCAGCGGCTGTCTGACCAGATACACCTCGCGCGCGCCGGCGTTTCTTGCCGCCTCGGTCACGGCACGGCGTTCTACCTCGGTAATGCCGCAGGGAACGCAGATGATCGTCCGCACCCGAAAAAAGCTGTTGCTGACCGTATTTTTGATAAAGTGCTTCAGCATTGCCACCGTCCCCTGAAAGCTGGTGATAACCCCGTTTCGGATCGGGCGGATTGCCTGTACGCCGTCCGGCGTTCTGCCCAGCATATCGCTGGCCTCCTCGCCGATCGCCAAAAACTGCTGATTTTTCTTGCTGCGGATCACCACCGAGGGTTCGTTTAACACAATGCCCCTCCGCTTATCATAAATCAGGGTATTCGCAGTTCCCAAATCAATTCCGATATCCACTGCCATCGAGCGCTCGCTCCTTTTCCTCTCTATTTTTCCAAAATCCGTCTTTATTAGTCTGCGGTCTGCGCCTTCAAAAAGTCAAAGGCAAACCGCTCTTTCAGTAGTTTATCCAATCTGCAAAGCGGCAGACCTACCACATTAAAATAATCGCCGCGGATTCCCTCGACAAATAACGCGCCAAGTTCCTGAATCCCGTAAGCGCCGGCCTTATCCATCGGTTCGCCGCTCGCGATATAGGCGGCGATCTCCTCCGCGCCCAGGCGGCGGAACTGCACCGCGGTTTCCTCGACATCGCCGCAGGCGGCGCCGCTTTTTGCGTCCACCACCGCAATCCCGGTCAGCACACTGTGTGCGCGGCCGGAAAGCGCGGCAAGCATTCTTTCTGCCTCTTCCTCATCCTTGGGTTTTCCCAAAACCCGATTGTCTAAAACGACAACGGTATCGGCGCCGATCACCAGTCCGTCCGTGACCTTTTCTGCGATATGAACGGCCTTTTCCATCGCCAGGCGCTGCACCATGGCTTTGGGATCTTCACCCTCTATTTTGATTTCCGGCGTATCGTCGGCAAGAACAGAAAATTCCGAAAGCAGCCGTCCGAGCAGCTCCCGCCGCCTGGGCGACGCCGACGCCAGTGTGATCTTTTGCATTGCTCTTCCCCTTTTCCTCAGCGGCCCGTCGAACCGAATCCGCCGTCGCCGCGCTCCGTCTCGTCTAAATTCTCACAGGGGATCAATTCTGCCATGCCGACCGGCATAAACAAAAGCTGCGCAATCCGATCCCCGGCATGAATGGTGTAATCCTGATCCGAAATGTTGTGTACCGCGATCTTGATCTCGCCGGTATAGTCACTGTCGATCACGCCGACGCTGTTGCACATGGTAATGCCGCTTTTATACGACAGCCCGGATCGCGGAAAGACAAACCCGGCATAGCCCATCGGGATTGCAACCGCAATCCCGGACGGAATCAGGGCGCGGCCGCCTGCCGGCACCGTGACCGGCTCTTTCAGCGACGCCGACAAATCAAGGCCGGCGCTGCCTGCCGTTGCGTATTTCGGCGGTGTTACCGATGGATCACAATATTTGATTTTTACCTGCATAGTTTTCTCCCATCCGCGGCACACGGCCGCTTTTTTCTTTATTCAATTCCCTTTAAGTAATGGAATCTGGTATATTTCCCGGAAAATGTTCCGCCCTCAAAAAACAGCCTGCAAACCGTATCGCAGCGCTTTGCCGTCTCCACAGTAAAGCATAGCCGGTACGAATCGGCGCCGGCACGGCGCAGTTCCTCTTTTTTATCGCCCATATAAAGCGGAATACTGTTTAAAATCACGCTGCGGCACTCCGCGCCGTCCTTTACCACCGGGAGGGCGTTTCCCTTTCGGTCAAAGATCACCCCACCGCCATCACAGGGGCACCGGCCGATGTTTTTCAGCACGCAGTTTTGGGTCAGCATCAGCGGAATATGTCCGTACGCGATCGCCTCAATCCAAAGCTTGCGGCTCAGATCGCGAATCTGTGCAAGGTTCAGTTCCGCCGACACGCACGCAGCCTCTGCGCCCATCTCGGATAACTGACGCAGCGCCAGAGAATTTGCAAGGTTTAACCGATGTCCGCCCCATACGGCAAAGGGTCTCTCCCACGCAAGCTGGCCGATGTTCTCGGCGCGCAGGGCGCAAAATCCCATGTCAAAGAGGCGGTTTAACCGCTCGTTCATCGCGCGCTGCTGCGCATCCGGCACAATCGCCGGGAGCGCGAGCAAAATCCGCTCCTTTTCCGCAAGGTACCGCTCCGGCTCCTGTTCCACCAAGTAAATCGGCACGTCTATTTTATAAAACGGGTACTTTTTGACCGTTTCAAACTGTTCTGCGTCTCTGACAGACGCCGTATAGCAGAGCGAATCTTTCACCGCGCCGCGATAAGCGGTAAGCCTTGGCGCATCCGAAAAGGGATAGCCGTCCGTTTTCGAGAGCGCCGCCGCCAGTTCTTCCAGCGCCTTACGGCGCAGCTGATTGGTGATTTTCACCGGGACATAGGGGCTGCCCGTCACCTCCGCGGTCACCGTATCAAACAAAAACGGCGTGCCGCCGGTCTTGCGCAGCTGCTTTTCAATCTCCGCCGGCGCCGCCTTACTGCTTTGCGCCGTCTCCAGCACGGTATCTAAGGTAACCGTCACTTCCGCCTTGCCGCTCGTCAGCGTCACGGACGGGCGCTCGCCCTCGGCAAAGTACGCATACGCGTTTGCCGCAATCTTCCGCTCCGGCATCAATTCTTCATCTTTTTTATTTTTTGCATAGGGGTTATCCGGCTTGTCAAAGGCAAACATGCCCGTGCCGGTCTGTCCGGTAAAATATCCGTCGGTCAGTCCGCCGCGGAAGAACACGCGGCGCAGCCGCTCCTCCTCGTCCCGGTTCGGTCGGCGCATCGAATCGATGCAGCTGCGGTAAGCCTGCACCACCGCCGAAACATAGGAGACGCCCTTCATGCGCCCCTCGATTTTTAAGGACGCGACGCCCATCTCGGACAGCTGCTCTAAGTGACTGAGCAGCGACATATCCTTTAAACTCAGGTAAAACCGCTCCGCGCCGTCTTTTCCGCGATAGGGCAAACGGCAGGGCTGGGCACACTTGCCGCGGTTGCCGCTCCGGCCGCCCAGCACGCTGCTCATCAGGCACTGGCCGGAATAACTCATACACATCGCGCCGTGCACAAACACCTCGATCTCCGCCGTGCAATGGCGGATCACATGCGCGATCTCCTGCGCCGACATCTCCCGTGCAAGAACCACCCGTTTTGCGCCCATATTCTCTAAAGCCTTAACGCCGGCCAGATTATGCACCGTCATTTGGGTACTGCCGTGCAGCGGCAGAGACGGGCAAAGCTGATGAATCCGCGCCATCACGCCGATATCCTGGACGATCACGCCGTCGATGCCGCTATCGGCCAAAACCTTGATATAGCGATCCAGCGCCGAAAATTCCCGATCTAAGGTCATGGTGTTGACCGTCACATAACTCTTTGCGCCATACAGGCGGCAGTAGTCGGCGGCCGCCCGGATCTCTTCTTCCGAAAAGTTGTCCGCAAAGCTGCGCGCGCCAAACTGCTTACCTGCAAAATAGACCGCGTCCGCGCCGCTCTGCACCGCCGCTTTTAAGCAGTCCATGTTGCCGGCCGGCGCAAGCAGTTCCATCCTCGTCTGATTTTGCATACTTCCTCCGCGCATTAAGCGTCCATACCGCCCGTCCGCGGACTGCGGCGCAGCGAGGAAAGCTCGGTTTCCTTTTTGGCAAGTTCAATCTGCAGCTTATGCATGTCCTCTTTCAGCGTTTCGACCTCCAGCTTTTTCTCCTCCAGCGCCTCGCCCTTGGTCTGGGCCTCGTCGATATAGCGGCGCAGTTCCTCGCGGATGTTATCGAGCACGCTCTCGTTTTTCAGCAAATCGTCCGCAATGTTGATCGCCGCCAGCACCGCGGTCATCGCCGTGCTCAGCTGCTTGTTTCCCTCTTGAATCTGTCCCATCCGTTTGTTGACCAAAAGCGCGACACGCTGTACATACTCCTCCGGTTCGTTGGTCACCAAAAGGTATTCGACATTATTGATTTTTACCTCAACCCGTTTGTTTTCCATGGCTTTCTCCTCTTTCAAGAACTATGCCCGCTGCGATTGCAGCTTGTACAGCGTTTTTAATACTCCGGCTACGGTTTTCGCATCCGGGATTTCGTTTTTCATGATTTTTTCTACCACATCCGTAATCGGCATCCAGGTAATGTCCAGATATTCGTCCTCGTCCGGGTGCATGGTGCCGCTTTTTAAATCGGTGGCAAGATACAGATGGGTCACCTCGTCCGTAAAGCCCGGTGACGGATAGATGCAGCCCAAATATTCAAAGTTCCCGGCGCGCAGCCCGGTTTCCTCTTCCAGTTCACGGATGCCGCAGACGCGGTGCTCTTCTCCGGGATCCAGCTTGCCGGCCGGAATCTCTAAGGTGACGGTCTCCATCGCCTTGCGGTACTGCTTCACCAGGACGATCTCCTGCTTTTCGTTCAGCGCGACCACGCCGACGCCGCCCGGATGCCCCACAAGTTCCCTCGTTGCAAGGCTGCCGTCCGGCATCCGCACCTGATCGACGGACACCTTGATAATCCTTCCTTCAAACTTTACTTCCGATGAAACCGTTTTTTCTTCAAATACCAAAACCCATCCCCCGTTCCGTTTTATTTTTCCCGCTCCGCTCACGGATTGACGCGCATGATCAATGCGCATTTTAACGCAGTATTTTCAAAGGTTTGCCTGTTAAAGCCGTGTTGTGACAGACTCCCGTGTGCCTAGCCGATCTTGCAGACGATCCGCGAATGCCTCTGTGATTTAAAAATTTAAAATTCAAAGAGCCGTTCGCCGAGCGTCCGCGACATAGTATCGAGCATTGGCGCCGTATTTCCGCCCTCAGCCGTCCTGCCTGCATAAAGCCGAAACAGGGGCTGTAAAAACTGTATTTTTTACAGCCCCTGTTTCACAACGGAAGAAAACTCTATTTTCTCCCAATGTCATTCCGCTTATACAATCCCGTGTGTCTTGGCTTATACAATGCCGTGTGCCATCATGGCATCGGCAACCTTCAAAAATCCTGCGATGTTTGCGCCGGCTACATAGTTTCCGGCCATGCCGTACTTTTCAGCGGCCTCATCGGTCTTTTTAAAGATGTCCTCCATGATGTTCTTCAGCTTTGCGTCAACCTCTTCAAACGTCCAGGAATACCGCATGCTGTTCTGGCACATCTCCAGTGCAGAGGTTGCAACACCGCCGGCGTTTGCAGCCTTTGCCGGGCCAAAGAGCAGGCCTGCGCCCTGCAGTGCAGCGATTGCTTCCGGCGTAGACGGCATGTTTGCGCCCTCAGCCACTGCAAAGCAGCCGTTCTTAATCAATGCCTTTGCGCTCTCTTCGTCCAGCTCGTTCTGGGTTGCGCAAGGAAGTGCGATGTCACAGGGAATCGTCCAGATGCCCTTGCAGCCCTCGTGATACTCTGCGTCCGGATGGGTTGCTGCGTATTCCTTAATTCTCTTTCTCTCAACCTCTTTCAGCTGCTTTACTGCGGCAAGGTCGATACCGTTCTTGTCATAAACATAACCGTTCGAGTCGGACATTGCAACAACCTTTGCGCCGAACTCGGTTGCCTTTTCGGTTGCGTAAATTGCAACGTTGCCGGAACCGGATACGAC
>CAVGTH010000064.1:9321-10216 GCA_963632045.1 Roseburia faecis
GCATTGCATTGGTAAAGTAGCAAAGACCGTAGCCGGTTGCCTCGGTTCTTGCAAGGCTGCCGCCCCAGGTCAGACCCTTGCCGGTCAGCACGCCGGTAAACTCGTTTCTCAGGCGCTTATACTGGCCGTACAGAAAACCGATCTCACGGCCGCCAACGCCGATATCACCGGCCGGAACGTCGGTGTCCGCACCGATGTGCTTTGCCAGTTCGGTCATAAAGCTTTGACAAAAACGCATTACTTCCTGATCGGACTTACCCTTCGGGTCAAAGTCAGAACCGCCCTTACCGCCGCCGATCGGGAGGCCGGTCAGCGAGTTTTTAAAGATCTGCTCAAAGCCCAGGAACTTAATGATGCCCTGGTATACGGACGGGTGCAGACGAAGGCCGCCCTTGTACGGGCCGATTGCACTGTTAAACTGAACGCGGTAGCCGCGGTTTACCTGGGTCTTGCCCTGATCGTCAACCCACGGAACACGGAAGGAGATTACTCTCTCAGGTTCAACCAGGCGCTCCATCAGCCCTGCTGCTTCAAATTCCGGGTGTTTTTCAATGACCGGCTCCAAGGACTCCAGTACTTCCTCGACTGCCTGCAAAAACTCCGGCTCATGTCCGTCACGCTTTTCAACCTGTGCAAAAACCTTTTTGAGATACGCATTTTGAATTGCCATCTTGTATCACTACTCCTTGCTATATATAAAATTTTTATTTTTTTCTTATTTGTTTTGCTGCAAATATTCGTCAATGGACTTTGCGGCCGTCTTGCCGGCGCCCATCGCCAAAATCACCGTAGCAGCGCCGGTCACCACATCACCGCCGGCATAAACGCCCTCTTTGCTGGTCGCGCCGGTTTCCTCCGTCACAACGATACAGCCGCGGCGGTTGGTCTCTAAATC
>CAVGTH010000065.1:0-4281 GCA_963632045.1 Roseburia faecis
CCATATCGTAAAGCGCCTTTAAACTGTCAAAGTCCGGCATATGATTTTCGTCATACTTTGGCTTTAGCCAGAACACCAAATTGCCGCTGCCCTTAAATTCCGATGAGGTCACCGACTTTACCGAAAGCGGTGCAACCGCAAAGGAAACCAGGGTCGGCGGAACGTCAATTTCGTTAAAGGAGCCGGACATGCTGTCCTTGCCGCCGATTGCGGCAAGCTGCAGCTTCTCCTGTGCGAGATATCCGCCAAGGAGCGCGGCGAACGGCTTGCCCCAGCGTTTGGGATCGCTGCCCAAACGCTCAAAATATTCCTGAAACGTCAGATAAACGTCCTTATAATCCGCGCCGGTACATACGGCTTTGGTTACCGATTCCACCACGGCATAGAGCGCGCCCAGGAAGGGATTTGCCTTGGATAATTTGGGACTGTAACCGTATGTCATAACCGTTGCGGTGTTGGTCTCTTTATGAAGGGTTGGGATCTTTGCAACCATGCTCTGCTGCGGCGTCAGCTGATGCTTTCCGCCGTAGGGCATCAGCACGGTTCCCGCGCCGATGGTACTGTCAAACCGCTCAACCAATCCCTTTTGCGATGCCACATTGAGATCAGACAAAAGATTTTTGAGTTTTGCCTCGTAATTTTCACCCTGCGGCGTTGCATCAAACAACGCGTCCTCATACACGCCTTTTGGTACAAAGACATCGTGATGCTTTTCTGCCCCGTTGGTATTCAAAAAGTCACGGCTGATATCGCAGATGGTCTTGCCGCGCCAATCCATCACCAGACGGCCGGTATCATTCACCTCTGCGACAACGACTGCCTCTAAGTTTTCCTGATCGGCCGCGTCAATCAGCGTCTGTGCGTCCTTGGCACGGACAACAACAGCCATACGCTCCTGCGACTCGGAGATCGCAAGTTCGGTACCGTCTAAGCCCTCATATTTTTTGGGAACCCGATCCAGATTGATCCGCAGTCCGTCTGCCAGTTCGCCGATGGCAACCGAAACGCCGCCGGCGCCAAAATCGTTGCAGCGGCGGATCAGGGTGGTTACCTCCTTTTTGCGGAACAGGCGCTGCAGCTTTCGCTCAACCGGGGCATTACCCTTTTGCACCTCTGCGCCGCACGTCTCCAGCGAATCGTCATTGTGCGCCTTGGACGATCCGGTCGCGCCGCCGCAGCCGTCACGCCCGGTCATGCCGCCCAAAAGAATCACCACATCGCCCGGCTCCGGCACTTCGCGCACCACGTTTTCCTTCGGCGCGGCTGCGATAACTGCGCCGATCTCCATTCGCTTTGCCACATAGCCCTCGTCATAAATTTCGGAAACCTGGCCGGTCGCCAGACCGATCTGGTTGCCGTAAGAACTGTAACCCTGTGCGGCACCCACTGTAATTTTACGCTGCGGAAGCTTGCCGTGCAATGTTTCTTTCAGCGTTTTCCGCGGATCGCCCGATCCGGTCACACGCATCGCCTGGTAGACATAAGAACGCCCGGACAGCGGATCGCGGATTGCACCGCCCAGACAGGTTGCCGCACCGCCGAAAGGTTCGATTTCCGTCGGGTGGTTGTGCGTTTCGTTTTTAAACATCACCAGCCACTTTTCGGTGGTCTGATCCTCCATTTCCACGTCCACCTCGATGGAGCAGGCGTTGATTTCCTCTGATTCATCCAGCGCGGTCAGAACGCCTTGTTTTTTCAGTTCCTTCACCGCGATGGTGGCAATATCCATCAGACAGATATTCTTTTTCCGATCCCCGTAGACGTTTTTGCGGGATTTAAGATAAGCCTGATAGGTATCCTGCACCAGGTCATCTTCGATCTCTACATGATCCAAAATGGTAGAAAACGTGGTATGGCGGCAGTGATCCGACCAATAGGTATCGATCATCCGCACCTCAGTGAGGCTCGGATCGCGTTTTTCAACATCTTTAAAATAGGACTTACAAAACGTAATATCGTCAAGATCCATGGCAAGACCCAGCTCTCGGATCATGGCCTCCAACTGATCTTGATCATAATCAATAAAACCGTCTAAAATTCTGACATCAGCCGGTGCATCAAGGCGCTCAGAAAGCGTCTTTGGAAGGCTCATATCAGTCAGACGGGATTCTACCGGATTGACACAATAATTTTCGGCGCTGCGCAGTGCCGCATCGCTGATATCTCCCAGCAATACCACCACTTTTGCGGTCCGGACTCCAGGCTTTTCGCCCCCGGTCATAATCTGTACACACTGTGCGGCACTATCCGCTCTTTGATCAAACTGCCCCGGCAAATACTCCATAACAAAATACTTGCCCTCCGCAATCTCGATGCTTCCCATGGTAAGTTCATCCACCTGTGGTTCTGCAAACACCGTAAACTGCGTCAGCGCAAGTTCTTCGTCACTGATTCCTTCTATATCATAGCGATTGATAACACGCACCCCGGTAAGACCGCGCAGACCTAAATTTTCGCGCAGGTCATGAACCATCGCTTTCGCTTCGATATCAAAACCCTTCTTTTTCTCTACAAATAGTCGTTTGATGCTCATTCGTACCGCTCCGTTTCCTGGTGATATTCGTGGCTATTTTATGGAAAAGGTTTCCCCTCTCACCCTTTTATTGTAATCGTAAACCGCGGATTTGTCAAGGTAAAACCAAAGAAAGTTGGCGCATACCGTCGCTTATTGTCAAGGGTGTTTAACCAATGACAAAAGAATAAAATTTCGTTGTGCAATTGACACAAATCCAAGATAACAAAGGCGGCGCATTTTGCGCCTATCTCTATTTTGTGTCGTCAAGCAGATTTTCAATTGCGGCGGCGGCCGCGTCAATCGAGCCGTCGCCTGCCAGATATTCGCTTAGCGCCGTCTCCGCCATACGGGAGAGATGCGTATAATCCTCCTTTTTGGGTCTGAATTTCAGCGTCTGAAACATCGGAAACGTATCATCAATATAATCCCGATAATAAGAGATAAACGGGTTTTCATAGTCCGCGCCCTGCATCGGCAGCGTCCCCATTTCCTTTAAAATTCGGTTCTTCACGTCCGGCGTTGCCAGATAGTTGATGAGTTCTTTGACGTTCTCCGTCTTTTCACTTGCCGCATTAACCGACATTCCGTATGCCCGTGCGGTGGCATAGGCCTCGCCGTCCGTCCGCATCAGCACCCTGGTGCTGACCTGTGCCGCCACGGGAGAATATCCGCGCATAATATCGCCATTGTCGCACGTCCATGCACGCACATACGCCGCGTCACCGTTTTTAAAACTTGTCACAGGATCGCCCGGCACCGCGCCGTCAATCGCCTTTTTATAAAGACGCACTCCGTCACGTACCGATCCCGTCAGATGAATCAGTTCCATCGCACAGCAAATCATCTCTTCGCCGTCCGCGCCCTGCACGGCATAGCGGATCGCGCTTTGCTCCGTAAGCTGCCGATAGTCAAGGTTTCCGTCTGTGATATCGTCCCGAAAGTACATAAGCCCCGTATCCAGAATCAGCGGATACCAATAAAGGTCGCCGTCCGTCTGGGCAAAATTGACAATGGCCGGGTGATAGCTGTCACGGTCAAAGCTGACGCTGCTGCCGAGCGGCTGCAAATACCCGTTTTTTACAAATTCACTGACCCAAACATCTTCGATCAGCATGGCGTCCAGCGGCACCTCTTTACCGGCCAGCATCGCGCTGACCGCGCGGTAAAGCTCTGTGCTCTCGCTTGGGAATTCAATCAGCTTGACCTGCGTTGTCTCACTCTGCGCCGAAAATTCGTTCATCAGATTTTTGATGGTGCCGGTGGCGTCTCTGCCGCAGGCAACCACAATCTCCTGCTTGACTTGGCGCCTTGCCGTTTCGCCGCCGCTGCAGCCGCACAGCATGGCCGCCATGGCAAAAATGATTCCCAGAATCACCGTCTTTTTCATGGTACCCCCTCTTTCCTGATCTTTTGCATTGCGAACGAAATCTTCTACTCCATCTTCATTGTATCAAGCGCATCTCTTCTTTGCAATCCGGCAAACTTACGATTCGTTTGAAAACTTACGTTTTTTTGTCGATAAAAGGAATTTATCTTGACCTTTTTTTATCAAACATTTATAATAAAATCAGATAAACTATCCGCAGATATCTTAGGGTGAAATGCTATGTTTAAGAAAAAACGGAAGAAAACCTTTCTTTCTATTAAATCCAAATTAGTCTTTGCCTATACCTCGATTGTCGTCCTTACGCTTACCATCTTCTCTTTGGTTGTTATTTGGCGCTCGGAGACCGTCGTCGTTGATCTTGCGCAGCAGAATGTGGAAC
>CAVGTH010000065.1:4291-5179 GCA_963632045.1 Roseburia faecis
CCTCGCATCAGGCGCTCAGTTCGGAAATTGACAGTATCAACGCCATCATGCTCTCTTTTCAAATCAAAAAGGAAGTCCAGGACATCCTGTGCAGCGACAAGCACGACTCCACGCTCAAAGAGGTTGCGATCCTTGAAAACTCGCTGATGGAAACCGATATCTTTCAAAACAGTATTTCTCAGCTTGAATTATATGTGCTAAACCGCCCGGACTTTCCGCCGCTCAGCACCGGCTCGCACGTGTTTTCCGCGGATCAGATGCAGAACGATATCTGGTTTAACAATTCGTTGAGGCTAAGCAATTCCACCGGCTGGACCGTCCGGAATAACATCAATGAAAGCAACAGTTTTATTGTGGCATCCAAGCTTTTGGTTGATTTTACCACCAACGAACCCGTGGCCGTGCTGAAAGCAAACGTAAATATCCGCAATTTTACAAAAATCATCAATGATGTGACGCTCGGCAAAACCGGCCGTCTGTTTATCAGTTCTTCCAACCATTTGGTGGACTACGATACCTCAGAGATCGGACAGCATCTGGTAAACAGCCAGATTCTCTTCAGCGATATGCTAAAGAGTGCTCAGAGCGAAACCCGAACCGCCGCCATTGACGGCCAAAGCTTTTTGATTTCGACCCATCCGATTAAGGATACCGGGCTTTTCCTGGTCGGCGCCGTCCGCATCAAGGAGTTCCGCTCCACCCGAAACGCAATCATGATCGCAATTTTAATCACGGCGCTTGCATTGTTTTTGCTGTCCTTAATCTTCATTCTGGTTGTCTCGATCACCATCACAAGGCCGCTGTCGGTGCTCTCATCGGCGATGCGCTGCTACGAACCGGGAAACGAAACGTCGCTGACTTCTGACGCAAACGATGAAATCGGGGCAC
>CAVGTH010000065.1:5189-8628 GCA_963632045.1 Roseburia faecis
ACGGTGCGGAGGTCATCACGCTTGCCCAGGAAGTGGAACAGGTAAAAAGCTATATGTATATTCAAAAAATCCGCTATGCGGATAAATTCACTCTGCATACCGACATCCCGGAAGAACTGCTTATGGCGCGTATCTGCAAGCTGACCCTGCAGCCGCTGGTAGAAAACTGTATCAATCACGCCTTTCCCGAAATTGAAGAACGCGGTATGATTGAGCTTGCCGCAAAGCGCGACGGCGATGATATCGTGATTACCGTCAGCGACAACGGCCCCGAGGGACTGGTCGATATCAACGAGTTAAACCGCCAGGTCAATCAAAAGTTTGACCCTGACGAACCGGTGGAAAAGTACGGCATCCATAATATCAACCAGAGAATCCATATCTATTTTGGCGACGAATACGGCCTGACCTATAAAAAGAATCATCCGCGCGGCCTGACCGCCGAAATCCGCATCCGGGCAATTTGGGATGACCCGACAGCCGGCGGCGGTACATCAAAGCCATTATAGCAGATGCCGCTTAAAAAGACAAGCGGCACTTTACAGGGCGCCGCAGAAATGAAATTTTTCGCTAATTTTGCTCCGTTTTTCGAATTAACAAAAAGCCTGCCGCCCATTTTTGAAAAAACAGGAAGCAGGCCGCAAAATATGGGAGTTTGATTATTTTGCATTTTAAAGTTTGGTATCACCCGTTTACAGTTCGCCGTCCTTGAATACAATGACATCAGCCGGCGAGGACAGATACTTCCAGGTAAAGATCTCGTCCCCGACATGATAATCCGACTTTGCCGCCGGATAGCATCTGCCGGACTTTAAGTCATAGACGCTGCCGTTGCTGTTGGTAAAGTAAATGAATGTCGTAAACTCTGCAACAGCGCCGGACTGGATCGGGTTTTTGTCAATCGACACAACCGGGTTGGTCCCGTTGTGGTAGTAGCCCTTTACCGTAATGATATTAAGGTTGTCGTCGATATCCACAATCTCGCCGCGCACGCAGGTATTCCACTGCATCAGCGCACCGTACATACCGCCGCTCGGATAGGTCGCATTGTACATGGTGACAACCCCTGTTGACTTACGGCGTACAATTTCAAGGCTGGTAATCTCGCCGTCGCGCTCTAACACACGAACAACGTCGCCCTTAAATACGCTGTCCGGTCTGACATAGGGCGTGTCCTGATTGCCCATCACATCGGATTCGTAGAATACGTTGTACGGCTTTTGTCCCTCTTCTGCCATCTTAGGCAGCATATCCTTGGTGACATATTGCCAGTCATCATCCAGGCTTGTGATTAAGATGTGCTCCATCACTCTGGTGTTTTCCTTAATCGGCATACTGTACGGCTGACCGCCGTAATAGCCCTCAAGCTGATAACCGTCCACTCTCTCGTCAATGCTGTCTACAATCACAACTTTTTGCTGCTTGGAACCGTTGCTCGGCTTTTTGGAGTTAATCACCATAAAGTCGATGTCGTTGCTGCCCGGCATGCGGTACAGCTGCGCATTGCTCCAGTCCATGCCGTCATACACGTTGGCGCTTGCCAGCGAGGTAATGCCGCCCTCAACCAGACGGTAGTCGGTTTCGTCATAATCCATCGGAACCGCCTCATAGACCAAGGCAAAGTTGTTAACCAGATAGTTGTATTCCTCTTTGTCAAGGTACGTGCCGTCCACATAGCTGATCATTCTGCCGCTGACAGACTGTGCGACATTGTTGTAAGACAGCCACGGGTTAGAGTGCCAGCCAAAGTTATGCAGCATCACGATCTTGGCGTCGGGGTGATCCTCCGGCATGGAGGGCACCAGAATGGTGTGAATCTCACCCTTGGAATTGGTCTCAAAGTACACGATCTTACGGGACGCCGCATCGGATTTTACCTGATCGCTCATCCAGGAATGATATACGCCCGTAAAGTTTGACGCATTGTTGGTCGACCACAGATAATGGGACGTCATCGGGTCGGCCGGCTGATCGGTAATCAGGCTGACCGCGTCAACCTTGCCGACATCCGCGCCTGTCCACGCCTTCAGCTTTTCTAAGGTTTCATAGGTATGGATTTCGCCGTCGCTTTCCATGATCTTTACCAAAAGCGTGTTTGCAAACGAGCTCTTCTTGACTGCAACATTCATCAAAAGTCCGTAGGCCGCTTTATCCTCACCCTGGATATAGCCCACAACCTTGTCGTTTAAGTCAAGCAGCAGCGTCGCCTCTTTGCCGATTTCAATCAGGCCGGAATAGAGCGATGCCTCCGGCTCATAGCCCACGCCGTCAATGTAGAGTTTGTATCTTGCGTTATCCTCCGGGAACTCGTAGTGATCCGTATCGCTTGCGCCGCCGGCTACCTTTTCAACCTTAACGCCTGCAAAGAAGGTGTTTCGGGAGAAGGGATATCCGTTATTGTCCGCGTTTCCGTCAATACGGATATCGGTTGCCGCATAGTTCCCTCTGGTTACCTCGTATTCAAAGCTGACCGGTACCCACTCGTGGTTTTTAAGGTTGGTAATCTTCACGCCCTCTTCACCGCGGTAGCTGCCATTGTTATAGCCGGCCTGATTATTGCCGGTATTTCTCTCTACCGATAAAAACATGACCAGCGCGGTGGTCGCATTCTCCTGATCGGCGACCATCTCCGGATTATCGGTGCCGTCCCAGATTTCATCGGTATAAACCCAGGTGGTGATCCGCACGCGGTCGCCAACACTAACCTTGGCATTGTCAAAGACGTGCCGCAGCCGCGCCATACCCTGTCTGGTCGGCGTTGTGTTATCGCGCTGACCTCTGGTAAGGCGCAAAAGATTGCCGCTTGAAATTTCCGGCAGGGTGCGCCCCTTTAATCCGCCGAACGCGTCATCGGCAAGTGCGTCCACCGTCCAGTAGTTACTCCTTTGGCTGATAAAACCGCCGTTTGCGGATAAGTCCGCCTGATAGTCCAGCCCGTCCGCCGTGGTACCCGTACTTGCAAAGAACCAGTTCGGCGAATACGTGCCGCTTGTGATATTGGAAAAATCGATCTCCGAAATCGTCTCATAGGTTTTATCTTCTGCCGATGCACTGCCTCCTGCCGTGCCGTCCAGCGTCTCGCGCCGCTGAATCATACCGGTTACCCGTTTCAGGCTGCGGTGTACATCGATAACCCGGCTGTCACTGGATTCATATACCATGATGACGTCCCCGATCGTCAGATCACCTAAGATAATTTCGTTGCCGTTTTCGTCATAATAGAACACTCTGCGGTCGCCGATTTCTTTGTTGGATAAATCCAGCACGCCGCGCTTGATGCCGTCCGCCGTGTAGATGTTGTACGAAATCCACGAAAACTCCGCGTTGATGTTAGAAATCACATATGCGTTATAGTTTTCGATAAACAAGACGTTCGACTGGTCGCCGCCGTCACCGCGCAGAACCACAAACTGTCCCTGCTTTTGGTGTGCGTCCAAAA
>CAVGTH010000065.1:8781-10172 GCA_963632045.1 Roseburia faecis
CCGGTTCGATGGTGCAGTAAAAATCAATGCTGTAACCGATGTATTTGGCGATATTCAGTTCGATATCATAGGAAACATCATCGATCAGTACCTCGCCGTTCTCGGTATAAGCACCGTCCATCGTTGCGGTGTACGCCGCAGAAACCGTACCGGTTTTCTTTTCTGCCTTATGATACTTATTCAGCGCCGTGGTGTCCTTGGTAATCTCCCACTTCGGCTCATCGCCGTAGCTGATCACCTGCATCAGTTCCACGTCCAGCGCATTGTAGACCAGCATCGCGATCTTCCACCGTTTGATCGGCGCACTGTAACCCTCTGCAAAATCAATACCCTGCAAAAGCCCCAGCTGCGATGCAACCGTGATATATCCGGTCGGATATCCGCCCTTTTCTTCTGCCATCGGCTCATAGCCTAGGGCGCAAACAAGGATTTTGATTGCCTGCTCTGCGGTGGTCTCTTCCTCCGGCGAAAAGCTGCCGTCACCGTTTCCCTGCAGCATGGAAAGCTGGGTTGCCGTGTTGATATAGCTTTTGCCCCAGTGATCCTCGCCGACATCGGTATAGCTGCTCTCACCGCTGTCCGTCTTTGCCGCGTCCAGGCCGACAAAGCGAACCGCAACCGTACTCATTTCTGCACGGGTTAAGAAGTCGTCTGCCCCGAAATCCGTCTCTGATTTGCCCTGCATGATGCCAAGTGCCGAGAGGACAGACACGGCGCGGTCATATGGCATCGCAGCGTCCTGTGCCTCCTCGGCAGCAAATGCCGTGACGCAAGTTGTCAAAACCATGCTAAGACAAAGGATCAGACAAAGGATTCTCTTTATGCTCATTCTCTTAGCTCCTTTAGAAAAATTTGTGTTGCCTCTTGCCGAAAGCGGAAATCTTTGCCCCGATTTTCAAAGGCGGATTTCCGCTTTCGGCGACGCTGTGTTAGTTTGCCGTGAGCGGTATCGGTGCAAGCACCGGGTTGGCGTTATCTAACTTCCAGATATAAGCGATCACTTTGTCGGTGCCGTAGGCATCTGCGATCGAAAAGCTGTACTTTGTTGTTGCCGCATCGGCGTCTACGATATCGCAGCCGAGCAGCTCATTGCCTTTGTAAGCCGCAACCACAATCTTGGTATCTGTTGCATCGTCAATCTTCGCACTGATTGTGCCGGCAACCGTGCCGACCGTCTGGGTGGGATCGTCCACCTGCTTTTCAGCCTTGACACCGGCAAGATACAGGTATAACGGGAACGCCGCTACCTTATCGCTGCCAAACTTATCACTGTTAAGACCAATACCGGTAACATCTTTGTTCTCCTCCGTCACAGTGTAGGTCAGTGAAATTTCTTTCCACACACCCTGTGTCATATCATCATAGCTTGCCGTCTCGCTTGCGTTTGCCGG
>CAVGTH010000066.1:0-10020 GCA_963632045.1 Roseburia faecis
CGGCTGTGACAAATATAAATTGCTCTAATATGGGGATCTCGGACTTGACCGGGATCGAATACTTTACGAACCTAACAGAGCTGTGGTGCAGCACTAATCAGTTGACTTCTCTTGATGTCAGCAAGAATACAAATCTGACAGCTTTGTGGTGCTACAATAATCAGCTAACTTCGCTTGATGTCAGCAAGAACACGAGCCTAACAGAACTGCTTTGCCAAATTAATCAGCTGATCTCGCTTGATGTCAGTAAGAATACGGGTCTAACGGAACTGCAGAGCCAATCTAATCAGCTGACTTCGCTTGATGTCAGTGATTTAGTAAATTTGAAAAAGTTGCGTTGCGAGAATAATCAGCTGACTTCTCTTGATGTCAGTAAGAATACGGGTCTAAAAGATTTGATGTGCTACGAAAATCAGCTGACTTTGCTTGATGTCGGCAAGAACACGAGCCTAAGAACACTAAATTGCAACAAAAATCAACTGACCTCGCTTGATGTCAGTGATTGTGCAAATTTGGAACGTTTTTATTGCGACGACAATCAGCTGACCTCACTTGATGCCAGCGACTGCACAAATCTGCACGTTCTGCATTGCTACAATAATCAGCTCATCTCGCTTGATGTCAGTAGTAACACGGCGTTGAGCGAATTCTCTTGTTATAATAATCAACTGACCTCTCTCGATGTCAGTGATAATACGTGGCTGGACTTATTGGATTGTTCCAATAATCGGCTGACCTTGCTTGACATTAGCAAAAATACAAGGTTAAAAGCTCTGAAATGCTCTAATAATCAACTGACCTCCCTTGATCTCAGTGTTTACAGCGATGGGATAGTTCTGATTTCTGATGACAACAGCTATGCGATCACCGCCACAAACGGTGTTTTTGACCTCAGCACACTGCCCGGCAGCTTTGATATGAGCAGGGTAAGCAACTGGGTCGGTGCAACGGAGGCAGACGGCAAGCTGACGATAACCGACCCCTCCAAAGTAACCTACACATACGACTGCCGAAACGGACAGTCCGTAACCTTTACGCTGACAGTGACGCATATGCACAATCATGCTTGGTCTGCCGATTGGAGCAGCGACGAGACTGCCCATTGGCATGATTGCACGGCGGCATGGTGCCCTATTACCAACAACAGCGAAAAGGACGGGTATACCGAACATACAGATGTAACCAAAGACCACAAGTGCGACACCTGCGGCAGAACCTTCTCTGAGCATATCGGCGGTACGGCAACCTGTAAGGATAAAGCTGTCTGCGAAATATGCAATCAGAGCTACGGCGACCTTGCTCCTCACGAGCTGACACATACAGACGCAAAAGATGCAACCGCCGCCGAGTTTGGCAACACGGAATACTGGCACTGCGATGTTTGCGACAAATATTTCAGCGATGAAAATGCCGAAAATAAAATCAAGCTGACGGATACTGTAATTTCAAAGCTCGCACCGAAAATCATTGCCGGTGACGGAGCAACCGTAACACAGGGTGAAAAGAAAGCGTTATCCTTTACCTCGGATGCCGCATTTGAAGATTTTCTCCGTGTAGAGGTGGACGGCAAAACGGTAAACGAAAGCAGCTATACTGTAAAATCCGGTAGTACCGTTGTCACGCTGAATGCCGACTATGTTGCAACTCTTTCAGTCGGTGAGCATACATTGGGTATTGTTTCCGAAAGCGGAACGGCAACGGCAAAATTCACCGTGAACAAAAAGGCAGCGGAAACCACCGGAAAAACGGATAAGCCGGACACCAACGATAAAACAACATCTCCAAAGACCGGCGACAGCAGCAATCTCGCTTTGTGGATCGCCCTGCTGTTTATCAGCGGCGGCGCTGTTATCGGCACAACGGTTGTCAGCAGAAAGAAAAAGTATAACAAATAACAAAGCAAACAAATTCCAAGGCGGCTATCGAAAGGTAGCCGTCTTGCTCTTTCCAACGATACATTTTACATTCTTACATCCTTCCTTGAACCCTGTCCGCAAAAAACGGTCAACATCCGCAGGTCTCCATGGAACATCGATGTGATGAAGGGCTATCAGCCTATCTTGAATATTTACACCCAATCCGAGCTTAAAGGTCGAGCCGATTAAAATACGGATGTCGCCGTTACGCACCTTCATAAACAGCTGCGTTCTTTTCGCTTCTGTTTCGGCATCATGAATATACGCAATCTGTGTCTCCGGAACGCCGAGATTTATGAGAGTGGTCTTCAATTCGTCATAAATATTAAATCCTGCTTTTGGTGTGGAAGTATCGCAAAAAATTAACTGTGTCGCTTTGCTTTGTGCATTCTTAAAATAAATATCTGCCACATTTTCTGCACATCGTGCCACCTTGGATTGATATGTAAATTTAGCGTTGAGATCAACCAACCGCAAATCAAGCGCTGCTTTTCTGCCGTCTGTTGTGATTTTCAACATATTGTCATCCTTACGGCTGACTCTGCCCCCGCGCACATCATCGGCCCTCTGTGAAATATCATCGAGATACGCCGAAAAAGCGGATGTTTTGGCAATGAGAGCATCCCTGTAGCCGTCATGAATCGGAATCCCGGCGGACTCGTCCACCCGATGAAAATCCGCAATGGAAGAAAGCAGTGAAGTAAGTTCGGGAAGGTTGTGAAACTTAGCAAAGCGCGTAGCCAGCCGATAGCTGCTCGTATCTACATCAATTTCAAACTCAGTGCTGCGCTCGGCAAACATTCCGATCCAGGCGTCAAAGCTCTGCAAGTCGAGCATTGCAAGCTCTCCGCTTTGTAAATACTGTTGCATAATATATGCGTCGGTAATCGAGTTGGTAATCGGCGTGCCCGTGGCAAAAACAACGCCTTTTCCGCCGTTCTTCTTTTGCACCATATGGACCTTATCCATCATATCCCGGCATCTCTTTGACCCGTTTCCGTTGATACCGAGAACTTTATTTGCCTTGGTTTCAAATGGAACATTCTTGAAGTTGTGAGCCTCATCAACGAAAAGGCGGGTTATTCCAAGCTCGTCAAAATAGACGGTATCATACATATCGTCCATAGCTAAAGTCATTTCGTACAGCGCTTTTTCAATGGCCTCTTTCTTCCTTATCAATTTTGAAGTGGCTTTACCTTTCTGAGTGGCAAGTTCGGACACCAGTTTCTTTTTCCATTCCAGTTCCTCTATATAATAATCTTTTGACAAAGGAATCTGTTCGAAGCAACTGTAAGCAATAATGATTCCGTCAAAATCCTCATCCCGGATACGCTCAAGCACTGCCTCGCGTTTATTCGGTGTGAAGCTCTTGGGATCAACGCAAAGAAGCTTTGCATTCGGGTACATTGCAGTGAAAATGTTCTTCCATTGCCCGACAATGTTGTTCGGAACAACATACATATTCTTTGCGGAAATCCCCATTCTTTTCATTTCCTGACCGGCAGCGATCATGACATAGGTTTTACCCGCTCCGACATCGTGAGCCAGCAAGGTGTTTGGCGTAAAAATGATTCTTGTCACCGCGTTTTTCTGATAAGGATACAGCTTGACCGAGTCGGACATAGTGGGGAAATCTAAAAATGACCCGTCAAAAATACGCCTGCGCACACAACTGAAATTGTTTTCAAATATGATTTCAAGTCGCTCTTTTCGGGCGTCATCAGTCCATACCCATTTCTGAAACGCCTTGATAAGCTTCTGCTGTTTTTCAATGGCGGCAACCGTCTCTACTTTGTTTATAACGCGCTTTTTACCGGATGCGTTCGCAGTACAGCTTACTTCCTCCGTGACCGCAACGGTTTTCATATTCAAGGTTTTCTCCAAAATATGCAATGCCTCAAGCTTTTCTGTTCCGTATGTCCGGCTTACACCCACACTGTGATTATATCTGGATTTATAAGGAATTTCCCATGTTCCGGTTATTTCATCGTGAACGGTTTTATATCCTTCCGTGAGTTCTTCCCTATTGTCGTAATAACTGTAATGTCTCAACGGATCCCCGAATAAGTAAATTATAAAATCATCAATTATATCTGCCGGTACCCATGGCGAGCCAAGTGTTATGTATATATCCTTTGCAGCTACCGTCGGTGGGAGCACATTTTCGATCGCTTTTATATTATCCAAAATAGCCGTTATACTCCTTGTTCGCTTCGTTTGCAGCATTCCATTTGCGCATAAGATTACCGGAAAGGTACTCTTCGGCAGTTTCCCAACCTTGATAAAAGCATTCGTTCCATGTCAGCGGATTTTGATAAATTGACCCCTTCAAGGTTGAAATAACGGTCTTATAATCCGCTCCCGTCACAGACGATATGTATTCAATATCCACCTTGCCCAATGTGTTCAGACTCATAATCAGCGCATCCGGAATGCTTTCTGCGTGAACTCCCTGAGTCCTTACATCTTGATTGAACGCATTTTCCCAATCGAGCGGAAGATCCATGCTTGTAACTTCTCTGATATGGGCTTCCTTACATTCCTTTGCTTCACGAATTTCTCTTTCTCGTCTCTCATGCTCTTCTTGCTGTCTCTTCTTAGCTTCGATAGTTTCTTTTTTTCGTTTTGCACCGGATAACTTATCAATAATCCTTGATATATCTTCGGAACTAAATGTATTTTCCGGATCGTCCAACAGATTCATTATCTGGAAAATGGACATCTGCTCAAAAATATCAGGTTCATGCTTCTTGCTCATTATCAGCCGCCTCCGCATACTTCGTCATTATCTTCGAACTTAGTATACCGAAAGCTATGTTCCATATTTGGCGCATAACATTAAGCTCAAGCACAAAACAAAAAATGGCCGTGATAAAATCACAGCCATTTTTCAGTTTAATATGCTTTAATTAATCGTCAACCTCAATCCATTCACCGCTTGTACTGCAACTAATGATAGCACGCTGAGATTTTCCCCACATACTGCAATTAGAATTGGTACAAGTAAATCCTGCATTATAGGAAGATCCCTCTCCAACAAATAATCCGCCGCCATGTTCACCACTCGCTACTCGCCCACAAGTTTCACATTTATCCTTGTATCTGAATTGACCAGTTTTGGGATCAGACCACGTTACAACCGCTCCTTGTTCAGCATAAACGCAATATGTTTTTACATATTCGCTGTGTGGTTTTTTCTCTGCCGACGATTTAGCTGTTGATATGCTTTCTTCTTTTTCTTTCATTTCGGAAGATACAGCAGAAGTGTATTCTTCATTGTTGTTTGCAGAAGAGTCTTCTTTTGTACCGCAACCGGTGATTATCGTCACCAATAGCGCGAGCATTAAAGCAAGTGAAATGATTTGTTTTGTTTTCATATAAATCCTCCTGTGCCGAAAAAATCGACATTTATTTTTGTGATTTTATTATACCCGTGACCTCGCACCATATTTGGTACATAGCAAAACAGAACCGCATTTTGCAGCTCTGTTTTGCTCAGTTAAATAAATCACCTACGCAGTTTTTACAGTGGTAGTGGTCATCATATTTTACTACATAATCCTCAATATCAAATGTGGCAATAATCTGAGATAGAACATTTTCACGATTTATACATGGGTCAATGTAAATGATGGAGTGACTTTTTTGCTTGTCCCATACAACCCTTCCACGAGGATAATATATGTACTCTCTGGTTTTGAAATAATCGTCATATAGTTGATCATGATCATAAGAGTTGTCCAGTTTTACGGCTTGTTCCCAGCCTCCAGCAAGGGGACAGGCATTGAAAACAATGGTGCTTTTGATATAGAAAAACGGTCCGATTGTCACAGTATTCTATTCTCCCAAAATCGCCTTAAAACAAGCTTATCAATAATTATTATGGTATCGTTTTGGAACCTAAATAGTTCTTTAGTTTTTGAACGCGGTCTTCCTCATCAATTCCTTTTTCGTCTTGAGAAATTGCGATTGTAGCAATAATCGAATCGTCCACAATACTCTTAACTATATAGGAGGCGTTTTCGCAGACGATATATCTGTCATCATACATTAGTTTTTGACCCATATCATCCCGAGACAAATGCTCATTATCTGCAATTTTCAAGTATGGCATATATGTGTTCTGAGACCATTGAGATTTTGTCTGCATAACCGAGAACAAATATGGTTTTTCAGAAACCGCACTATTACTTAGTTTTCCATAACTGCCCGGTCTGAAAGCGCCATACTTGACATAGTAATACCGCCATGGATAAGTCGAGTTGGATGTGCAATCAGCAATAAAACCATCAGCAATATCATCAAGTATATCATTGGTAAACGTTGTGCTTCTTTGCAGCAGTTCAACAAGGATATTCTTTGTATTGTCAAATCCATAGTTTGCACTTTTGTGGAACAGTTCGTCCCAGGCAATCTGCATGGATTTTGAAGCGTACTGATACCGCCATCCATTTTTTTCTTTCTGGCCATAGTTACCCGTGGCCATAAGTGCGCGATCAATTTTATCCCAGTTACAGGTAAACAACTCAGCAAACTTATCTGCCAGGGACAGATTTTCTATTCCAATAATACTAATCTGTCCCTTAAGCATAGGATGATCTTCAAGCTTAAACATTGTTTCGGCCTGCTCCGGATGAGCATTCAAGAATGCTATTTTTTCTTTCTCCTCTGATAACTGATTCACGTTAAAGCTGTTTTCAATAGAATCGTCAATCTTTCCTGTTGCAATTATCGCTTCTGTCTGAGCAAGGATAGCCGGTATTCTGTTACGATCAATTCTGTCGCTGACCTCATCAACAGAATTTTGTATCAGATTATTGACAATTCGGATTCTGCGAGCAAAATCCGAATACTCTAAAGTTGAAGTATGTCGCAGATAATATGTAACTGCATACAGTAACACAAATCTGTTTAATGGGAATTTCCGTTTATCATAATATCCGTGTAAACAATCCTCAAAAATATCCAGTTTGTATCTGCTGGTATCAACGGTAATTTTTCCAGGCTGATGTTCGCTTGACATTATTGATGTCAAAAAATCGGACGGATTAGTAAATTTGGGAATAGAGCACCAGCAGTCAAAATAAGACTCCAATGCTTTGATATTTATTATTGCCTCATCATTTTCTTTTGAAAAATAGGTTTGAAGAAGATCAAACTCATCAGAACTCTTTCCTTGAGGTGATTCGCCGTGATTATAGCAAATTGCATCACAAACAAACTTGAAATACCTCAAAAACTCATCATCAGTAATATTGTCATCTTCAATCCCATTCCCGCTATTTCTATATTGCCAAAGTAAATCGGTCCAGGTTCTGTCTATTTTACTCATCACACGATCTGCTACATTATTATCCAAAACTCTGATACACCTCTCAAGTTCAGCCTTAAAATGCTCAAATTGTGTTAAAGGCTTTCCGCGAGAATTCATCTTTATATAGAGTTCGTCTGTCAGTCCCATATCTTTGATGGGAAGAAAATAAAATGTAATTGCTCCGTTTTTCAAGCTCTGCCATATATCGTCTAAGTCTTCAAATTTCGCTGCTATGGCATCAAGCATGGTTAGCATGGAACTAATAGTAGGGTCTTTCTTCCAATCAAGTGGGAACCAAGACTGATTGACAATTTGAGATTTTAGGTTTTCACCAAAATCCGGATTGAAATCCACTAAATCTTTGCAAAAGTAACGTGCGCTGTATCTTGTCTCATAACTGAAGTTATAAAGAAATTGCCACTCGCTTTCCGGAATGTTTTCTCTTTTTGCAGCATACCAATGAAGCAAAAAAAGTGTGGTCAATCTTTGCTGCCCGTCAAGAGGAGTCATTATTCCATTTCCATCCACATCACCGTAAACAAAGTCGAGGGTAATTGGATGATCGGATATTGCATCATGCAGAGAAGACAAGAACCGTGTCCTCATTCGATTAACATCCGGATTTTCACGACCCTGTGCGTAATCTCTCTGAATAATTGGGATCACGATTTTGTTAATTTTAACCGGAGCCTCATCTGTTTCAAACTCCGAATCAAATATATCAATGAAGGAGTGAAGTATTGTACTCATTTATGCGTCCTCCTTTTCAAGAATTATCGGCTCAGTCAGATAATTCTTAAGAACCCTGTTAATTGCCTCAACATAAGCTTTTCTGTCTGCCTGTCCCCAGAAATGAAGCTGGTTTTCTTCAGACGGAGTATAGTATTTCAAGAAAACCATCTTCGTACAGAACGGAATGTACTGCCCTTTCTTATCCATTTCAATGATAATGTTACGTTTAACATCAAAAGTGGAGTTGTTTAATGCCGCATTATCACTCGAATTGAGAAGCGCCATATTTCCAATTGAGTGCAAATATTCTGTATTTCCCTTTACGGACAGTAGTTCAACAACTCTCTGCTGTAATCCATCAAACTCTGCTCGCTCAAGTTTTGGCTTTTCTATTGCATCTTGCATAGCCTGAATAAGTTCAACCTGATTGTCATCGACGGACTGAACCGAAGGTATATGGAGCGAAAGCCATTCTTTCCACATCTCTTGGGTACGCATACCTTCTGACTGCTGTGCATGAATATGCTCAAGGCTCCACACCACTTTACTGCCGCGATTATATTTGAATTTGTCAAACGGGAACCACTCTGAATTTTGACCATTCTGTCGCACAGACTCAACATTAAAAAGAAGTAGTAATGTACTGATTTTTTTATAATCCAGGGGCCTTTCATAACTTAGTTCGGAGTAATTTCCCTTTATTGCTATACTGGACTTAATATAGCTATCCAAAGAAACTCTGAATTCTTTTTTGGTTTTGTCTTTTGATAATTCAAAAATCTTTTGAAGCGTCATGGTTCCGGAGGCAGAGGCAATTAAGTAGCCTATTTTGTGGTAATACTCATGGTCCTCAAACCAGTCTTTCAAAACGAGAAATGTCTGTTGAATATTTCTCCAAATATCATCCAATGATTTTTCATTCTTCATTTCATCAAACTTGAAGAATGTATAGTATTTTTCTCTGTTCTGCTCTGGTTTACCGGAAATTAAATCGAGAACAAGATCAATTCTTGTTTGGTATCCACGAGTAGTGCTATTGGTAAGAAAATACCATAGCCGGTCATGATGAAGTTCTTTTTCAATGTTATCCCACTGCAAAGAAATTTCTTCTTGTTTTTCTTTGTCCATTTTGGTTGTATTGTCACGACTGAGAAAAATAGCTTTTACAAGTTCCGCACTCGTTAGTGGGATCTTGCCAATGTTCAAACGTGTAAACAAAGAAATTGCGTCTTCATCTTCACCGACCTCATACCAAATGATTTTAACGAATTTTACAAGATAACCGTAAATATCATCTGCGGCAACAACGCTGTCCGGCTGAGAATTAAACCATTCATCAATCGCTCTATAAGCATGAAAAATGTGATAAAAATCGATATTAGAATCCGCCAAGCTTTCGTCAATATTATTTAAATACTTCGCGGAATTTTCTCTCGTCTCATATATCAATTCATACTTCAATGAGATTTTCGGCTTATACTCTCTCTTGATATACTGGAGCAGAATAAAGAGGGTAGTTAATCTTTGTTGCCCATCAACAAGTTCATATCTATCTCCGTCTTTTCTAACAACAACTGGTTGTAGGCAATAAGTTTTATTGCCATTGGTGTATATATCCTCCAAAAGCCTTGTGACTTCTTCTTTGCCCCATCTATAGCCTCGCTGGTATGACGGAACATAAAAAACGCCTTGCACATTACCAACTAATTTAGTGTCAAGAATTATTTCGGTATTCATTATTTGGCCCCTCTCTCCATTTTCGTATTACAGCCTGTTTTCGGTGCAAAATTTACATATCAATACTTTTTCAGCCCATTTTCAAGTGCTGCTTTCACCCGAGATCTGAGCGATTCGGGTGAAATTATTTCAACATAATCGATATACTGCATCGCCCAGTGCACCATAGCGTTTGGGCTTGCCTTGACGCTGATTCTTACCTTGCCATCCTCATCGGTTTTTACGATGCGGATATCGCTGCCGAACCAGTCAATAATCTGGTCGATTATTTCATTATCTGCAATAAAGTCAATGTATTCCGGTCGGTCGGTATACATATAA
>CAVGTH010000067.1:0-8589 GCA_963632045.1 Roseburia faecis
AACCAGAACAAAAAAATACTGTCAGCATTTTAAGAATTGTAAAAATTACACGGGAGATGAACCATATCGGGTTCATCTCCCGTGTGGTCTAACCTGATGTCAGGAGCCGGTAAGGCTGGAGCGCATTTTTAAAAGCAGCTTTTTTTCGATCCGGGAGACCTGCACCTGCGAGATGCCCAGCATTTTGGCAATCTGAGACTGCGTCTTTTGCTGAAAATACCGCATCCGGATAATGGTCTGATCGCGCGGACTGAATTCCGATAAAAGCTGTGCCAGGGTCAGCTTGTCGACAACGGTGCTCTCGTAATCGGTTTTTTCTTCCAGCCGGTCAATCAGCGGCCGGTTCTCGCGGCTGCCGTCATCCGTGACGGCGTAGAGCGATTCGGGGCGGACGCCGGCCTCCATGGCGACAGAAAGCTCCGCCGGGCTGATGCCAAGCGCCTCTGCAATGCAGCAAAGCGTTGGCTCTTCGCCGTTTTTCTTGGTTAGCTTTTCTTTGACCGCTATAGCCTTGGCGGCGGTTTCTTTTAGGCTTCGGCTGACTTTTATCATTCCGTCGTCGCGGATAAACCGTTTGATCTCGCCCATAATCATCGGCACGGCATAGGTAGAAAATTTAACGCCAAAGCTTAAATCAAATTTTTGGACGGCCTTAATCAGACCGATGCAGCCGACCTGAAACAGATCCTCCGTCTCCTGGCCGCGGCCGATAAAACGCTTGACTACGCTATGTACCAATCCCGTGTTCCGGGCAATCAGCTGTTCTCTTGCGCCCCGGTCGCCGGCGGCGGCCAATTTGAGCAGGGCGTCATTATTTTTTTCAAATTCACTCATAAAAGCCCATTCCGATCCGTTTTGTCATGGTGACGCTTGTCCCGACGCCCGGTGTAGAATCCACCTTCAGCGTGTCCATAAAGCTTTCCATGACGGTAAAGCCCATACCGCTGCGTTCATCGCCGGGCGCGCCGGAGTAGAGCGGCTGCATGGCAAGGTCGATGTCCTCAATGCCGCAGCCGTGATCCGTGACGGTAACCCAAAACGCATCGTCCTGAATGCGGCAGATCATTTCGACCTCGCCGCGCTGCTTTGCGTAACCGTGGACAATGGCGTTGGTTACTGCCTCCGAAACGGCGGTTTTGATATCGGCAAGCTCCTCACAGGTGGGGTCCAGCTGCGCGGCAAACGCCCCGGCTGCCGCTCTGGCAAAAGCTTCATTGCGGCTTTTGCCGGGAAATTTCAATTTCATATAGTTATCCATTGTGTTCCTCCTTATCGTTTGAATCATGTCCTTTTGGCTAGCCGAAAGGGAGTAATCCGAACTCCGATTTTGAGAGGCGGATTTCCGCTTTCGCTGCGTTAAAATACTCGGCAATCCGTCAGGATTACCTCCGTTTTTGCCTTGCGCAACCAAAAATCCGCTCTCTCAAAATTCTACGACCTGAAAAGGATTCAATTTTGAGCAGATTTTGGTGCGGAAGATGCAGCAAGGCTCGGCGCCTTGCAAAGATGACAAGCCGAAAGATACCGGAATTTCGCCTTTTCAGGCGGGTTCGGATTGCTCCCTTTCCGGCTAACCGCACTCAATAATTTTTTTCAGCCCGGACAGGGATAAAATCTTGTCCACCTGCGGCTTGGCGCGGATAATCATTGTCTTGCCGCCGCGTGCCTTCATTTGTTTGTATCTGCCGATGATCATGCCCAGTCCCGAACTATCCATAAAATCAACGGCTGCAAAATCCAAAATCAGATTTTGCGCGTGCCGCAGCGTGATTTCGCGGTCGATATCGCCGCGGATTTCTTCCGCGCAGCTTTGGTCGATTTCACCGGCAAGCTTTACCACCAGCGTTGTGCCGATGGATTCCATACGAATCTCCATAATGCTCCTCCTTCGTTTTCTGTTTCGCCTATTTATCATAGCATAGAAAAAATATTTCCCATTTATTTCCATACAAGAAAAATCGACAACATAAGAAAATATTTGCAAAATCGGGAAAAAGGGTGTAAAATAACAACGAAATAAGGAGGCGTAAAACCATGAAGGACACAGAGCGGCACACATTTTTAAAGGCGTTGAAGAATACCGCACTGCACTTTTTGTTTCCGTGCCGTTGTGTCTTTTGCAGACGGTTTCTGCCGGTAACAACCAAAATTGCGGTGTGTCACACCTGTATGCAAAAGCTGCCGTTTACCATGGCGTATCCGCGATGCAGCCGCTGTGGAAGACCGATGGCGGCGCGCCGGCGTTATTGTGCCGTGTGTGACGGCCGTACGGATTTTGCCTTTGAACGGATCTGTGTGCCGTATCTGTATGAGGGATCGGTGAAAAAGGCGCTGATCCTCTTTAAACGGGAGCGGTACCAAAGCTTTGCCAAGGTTTTTGCCGCACATATCGGGGCGGTGTTGTCCCACGATCTCGGCGATGTCTGCTTTGACGCCGTTGTCAGCGTGCCGCCAAGGCCGGAGCGCATGCGCAAAGAAGGTTACGACCAGGCGGAGACGCTTGCCGCGGCGGTGGCAAAACAAATGGGACTGCCCTATCTTGGCGGCGTTTTATACCAAAGCGAAAACCGTAAAAAGCAGAGTGCGCTCTCCGAGCGGGAGAGACGGGCGAACGTCCGCGGCAATTATGCGGTCAGAAAGAAGAACGCCGCAAAAGGAAAATGCATTCTGCTGGTTGACGATATCACCACAACCGGCGCGACCATACAGGAATGCGCCAGGGTGCTGCGCGGTGCGGGCGCCAAAGCCGTCTATGCCGCCGCTGCGGCAACGGTCATAAAGGGTGGGATTTAAAAGATTGGTTGCTTTTTTGGAATTTTGTGGTATACTAACCATAGACGTAAAGAATGTGAACCTGATTTCGCGTTCGCACTGACATGGCAAATCGAAAACGGAGGCAAAGTTATGTTATATCGCAGTATAATTGCAGCAACAGACGAAAAACAGGAGGTTTTTCGGCAGAGCAGATTTTTGTTAAAGGCAGCGGATCGGTCACTGATTGACTGGGTGCTGGGCGTGGCTAAGACCGCCGGCACGGAAAACTGCACGGTTTTTACCGGGGCACGCGGTGATGCAATCAAAGCTCATCTCGGCGATGCGGCAGATTACGCGGCGGCAGACGGCGTTTTATCGGTTGCAGCGGTTTTAGAGAGAATCCCCAAAGAGCAGACGGGCAGCATTCTGGTGCTCTTTGGCGACCGGCCGACCCTTACGGGCGAAACGCTGCGTGCGGCGCTTGCCGCGCATGAAAAAAAACGGCGCGGCGCAACGGTAATCTGTGCCGCAAAGACAGGCAAATTTGCAGAAGAAGAAATGGAAGTGTCGGACTGCGCGGCAGCGTACCTCTTTGATATCGGTGCATTGCGCCGCATCGCGGCGGACGCGGATCGGGCGGCAGAGACAAAATGCCCCTTTGCGGCGGCGGTGCAGCAATTGCTGCAAAACGGCGAGACGGCAGAGGTATATCCGGCAGACCGGGAGGAGGGAATTGCGGTAACCGACCGCATCCTTTTGGCCAAGGCGGATGAAATCTTAAACCGCCGCACGGTACATGACCTGATGCGCCGCGGCGCGATCGTTTTAAACCCGGATTCGGTGCGTGCGGCATATGGCGTAACCGTCGGCACGGACACGGTGATTTATCCGGGAACTATTTTAGAGGGCGAGACGGAGATCGGCGAGGCATGCGTGATCGGCCCCAACACGCGGCTGAAAAACGCGAAGGTGGGCGACCGAACCGAGGTTCAGTCCTCGGTGGTGCTGGATTCTAAAATCGGGTCGGACACCAGTGTTGGGCCGTTTGCATATATCAGACCCGGTTCGGTAATCGGCAGCGGCAACAAGGTCGGCGACTTTGTCGAGGTGAAAAATGCGACCATCGGCGACGGCACAAAAATTGCGCATCTTACCTATGTCGGGGACGCCGATGTGGGCGAGAGAGTGAATTTTGGCTGCGGAACGGTAGTAGTTAACTATGACGGCATCAAAAAACACCGCACCGTGATTGAGGACGACTGCTTTATCGGATGCAACAGCAACCTGGTATCTCCGGTGACCGTGCGAAAGGGCGCTTATACGGCGGCCGGTTCGACCATTACCGATGAGGTACCGGAGGACGCGCTGGCAATCGCCAGAGCGAGACAGGTCAACAAGGATGGTTGGGTAAAGAAAAACAGAAGAAGGGATTCGTAGGATATGTACTTGATTGTAGGACTGGGCAATCCCGGACGGGACTATGTCGGCACACGCCATAATATCGGATTTGAGGCGGTTGACGCGATTTGCGCCAAGTATGACATCAGTATGAAGAAAGAAAAGTTCCGCGCCGTCTTTGGCGAGGGGCGTATCGGCGGCGAAAAGGTAATCGTGGCAAAGCCGCAGACCTATATGAATTTAAGCGGCGAGAGCGTGCGTGAATTTAAGGATTGGTATAAGCTTAGCCCGAAAGAGATTATCGTGATTTATGATGATATTTCGCTGCCGACCGGGAAACTGCGCATCCGGGAAAAGGGGAGCGCCGGCGGACACAACGGCATCAAAAATATCATTTATCAGTTAAATACCGATGTCTTTCCGCGGATTAAAATCGGTGTCGGACAGCCGCGGCACGAGGACTTTGACTGCAAGGATTTTGTTCTTGGGCATTTTACTAAGGAGGAAACCGAGATCCTGATTCAAACGGTGATCCGTGCGGCGGACGCGGTAGAGGTCATGATCAAAGAGGACGCGCTGGCGGCAATGAACCGTTTTAACGGTTAGGTGAAGAACGATGGATGCTTTTTTAGAAATGATGCAGGGACTTGCCGAGTTCGGCGATCTTGTGCAGGATATTCAGGAAAAAAATATGCCGGTCGGCGTTACGGGTGTGTCAGACTCTGTCAGGGCACACCTTATTGATTGTGTGATGAAGTCGCAGCAAAAGCCGGCACTGGTTGTGACGGCCGACGAGAGCACGGCCAAGCAGCTGTATGCGGATTTGCAGTTCTTTTTGGGGGACGCAGTGTATCTGTATCCGAGGACGGATTTATTATTTTATGACGTCGAGGCAAAGGGACAGGACGTGACCGGGCAGCGGCTCTCGGTTCTATGGCATATGTTAAAGGATCCGTCTTTTTGTGTGATCTGTACGGCAGAGGCGATGCTGCAGCCAACGCTCCCGAAGGCGGCCTGCCAAAAGCTGACTTTGCAGCTGGACATCGGCGAGGAAATGGAACTTTCGGAGATTGCCGCCCGGCTGACCGCCCTTGGCTACCGCCGCGAGGAAATGGTCGAGGGCCCCGGTCAGTTTAGTATGCGCGGCGGAATTTTGGACGTGTTTCCCTTTGCAGGCAGCGGCGGTCTGCCGGTTCGGGTTGAGTTTTTTGATACCGAGATCGATTCGGTGCGTTCCTTTGACCCGGAATCGCAGCGCACCGTGGATAAACTGGAGCGTATCGAGATTCTGCCGGCAAGAGAGCTGCTTTTATCGGAAGCGGAGCGATCGGGGCTGACAGAAAAGCTGAAAAAGCTGCAAAAGGGAATCAAACCGTCCGGCGAGATGGCGCAAAAATTATCCAAAACCCTGTCCCGTGACATCGAGAGACTGGAGGAAGGTTTGCTTTTTGCGTCGCTGGATAAGTATATCCCGTATCTCTATGACGCCATACCGACGGTTCTTGATTATCTGCCAAAGGACGCGCTGGTATTCTGGGACGAGGCGGCGCGCATCCGTGACAGAATTGAGCAGCTGACGCGGCAGCAGAGCGAGGACATTTTGGATATGGCAGAGCGCGGCATGATTCCGCGCGGCGACGTATTGTATGCGCTTCCCTACCGGGAGGCGGTGCACCGCATCGAAAAACGCCTGATCGGCCTGAGCGGTGTGGCACGCACCACGCCGGATTACCGCCCGGTGCGGATGCATAGCTTTACCTGCAAAAGCCTCAGCGGTTTTCAAGGCAAACTGGAATTTCTCTGCGATACCCTGCGGTTTTATCAAAAGGAGAAATACCGCACCGTTTTGCTTGCCGGGTCGCCGCTGCGTGCGCAAAGGCTTGCGGCGCAGCTGGAGGAAGAACAGATTCGGTGCAGCTACCAGGAAACCCTTCAAAAGCTGCCCTCTCCCGGCGGCATTGTCGTATCGTCCGGCAGCATCGGACGGAGTTTTGCCTATCCGCTGATTCGGACGGCGGTGATCGGCGACCGTGAGATTTTTGGCGGCGAAAAAAAGAAAAAGCGGCGCAGCATGCGGCCGCAGGGCGAAAAGATATCCAGCTTTACCGATCTGAATCCGGGCGACTATGTGGTGCACCAAAACCACGGTATCGGCGTTTATACCGGGATTGAACAGCTTCATGTGGACGGGGTGCGCAAGGACTATTTAAAGATTCAGTATCGGGGCAGCGATGTTTTATACGTGCCCACCGACCAGCTGGACATGGTGTTTAAGCATACGGCGGCCGAGGGCGCCAGGGTCAAGGTCAACAAGCTGGGCGGCGCCGAGTGGGGCAATACCAAGCAGCGCGTCAAGGCGGCTGCCAAGGATATGGCAAAAGAACTGATTGCACTTTATGCTAGGCGCAGCCAGATCCCCGGCATTGCGTTTTCAAAGGACAGCGAGTGGCAGCGTGACTTTGAGGCGGCCTTTCCTTATGAAGAGACAGACGATCAGCTGCGCAGCATTGAGGAAGTCAAGGCAGATATGGAAAAGCCGCATCCCATGGATCGGCTTTTGTGCGGCGATGTGGGATATGGCAAGACCGAGGTCGCAATGCGTGCGGCCTTTAAGGCGGTCATGAGCGGATATCAGGTGGCCTATCTGGTGCCGACCACCATTTTGGCGGCGCAGCACTATCATAACTTTAAGCAGCGCATGATGCACTATCCCATCACGGTCGGAATGCTGTCGCGGTTTGTGACCGGCGCGGCACAAAAAGAGGTTGTACGGGGGCTTGAGACCGGAGAGACCGACATTGTGATCGGCACGCATAAGCTTTTGGGCAAGAACATTCATTTTCATAAGCTGGGGCTTTTGGTGATCGATGAGGAGCAGCGCTTTGGCGTCGCGCACAAGGAAAAATTAAAGGAAATCCGAAAAGAGGTCGATGTGCTGACTCTGTCGGCAACGCCGATCCCGAGAACACTGCACATGAGCCTGAGCGGAATCCGGGATATGAGCCTGCTGACCCAGCCGCCCAGCGAGCGTTACCCGGTGGCGACCTACGTGCTGGAGTATGAGGAGGATGTGATCCGTGAGGCCATCTCCCGTGAGATCGGCCGCGGCGGACAGGTCTATTACCTTTATAACCGTGTAGAGGGGATTTATAAGGCGGCAAACCGCATTGCCGAACTGGTGCCGGAGGCAAGGGTGGCGGTTGCGCACGGGCAGATGCATGAGCGCGAACTGGAAGAAATCATGATGGGCGTGTCGGAGGGCGAAATTGACGTTCTGGTCTGCACCACCATCATCGAAACCGGGCTTGATATTGCCAATGTCAACACCATTATCATTGAAAACGCGGATCGGCTGGGGCTTGCGCAGCTGTATCAGCTGCGCGGACGGGTCGGGCGTTCCAACCGCCTGGCCTATGCGTACCTGACTTTCCGCAAGGATAAGGTGCTCACGCCGGAGGCCGAAAAGCGGCTGCTTGCCATTAAAGAATTTACCGAGTTTGGATCCGGGTTTAAAATTGCCATGCAGGATCTTGAAATCCGCGGCACCGGAAACCTGATCGGGGCGCAGCAGCATGGGCATATGGAGGCGGTCGGCTACGAAATGTATTGTAGATTATTGGAGCAGGCAGTGCGTGAGCAGCAGGGCGAGGAAGATACGCCGCAGACCGAGACCACCATTGATCTTCCGGTGTCGGCGTATATTCCGAACGGGTATATCACCAACCACAGTCAGCGGATTTCGGCCTATAAGCGGATTGCCGCCATCAAAAATCAGGACGAGCTCTATGACGCCTATGACGAGATCGAGGATCGCTACGGCACGGTGCCGCAAAGCGTTTATCAGCTGATGGAGATCGCAAGACTCAAGGCGGCGGCACAAAAAGCCGGCGTGACAGAGGTTTTGGGCAGCGGCGATAAGGTGATTTATCGGTTTGACGAAAAGCGCCTTCCGGATTTTACACGGCTTTTGCAGCTGGTGCAGGCGCGGCCGAAGGAATTTTTCCTTCCCGGCAGCAAAGAGCCAAAGCTTTATCAAAAACTCAAAAAGCCGGAGGCCGGCGGAGAAAAGGCCTATTTTGCGGCGATTTTTGAGGTGTTAAAGACGCTTTGCCCTATCGAAGAATCCGAAAAAGTGTGAATAAATTTTAAATTGTTTGAAAATTTCTAAAAAAAGACTGGAAATTGAAGACAATATGTTATATAATAGAACGTACGAAACAGTTCGGAAAATCCGAATGGATGTTAACCAAAAAAGGAGTGTTAAACGTGGAGAACGAGAACAAGGATCTGCAAGGCGGAGCGGACATCTCTGAAATGCAGGAAAAAGTGCGCCGGGACGTGAGCGAGAAAATCGCATCGGCCGCAGAAGAAGTGCAGGACGAGATCGACGCTGTTGCCGCAGAAGAGGATGCCGCTTTGGCTGAAGCAGAACAGGAG
>CAVGTH010000067.1:8599-9899 GCA_963632045.1 Roseburia faecis
CCGCCGACGGAGAAGAGAACGCGGACGGTGTATTTGACGGTGCGGACGAGGATCCCAGCTGGAACGATGCGAACTTTGCAGAGCCGGTCAAGGAACCGAAAAAGGTGACGATGACGGTGACCAATCTGGTGCTTTCCTTAGTCGGGACGGCGGTTGTCGGCGCATTGGTATTGCTTTTATGCCTCCAGATTCCCGGTTGGGTAGAGAACGCACCGGAGGGCAAGAAGGTTGCCTCGGTAGACGGTATGACGATTACCGACATGGATATGAACTACTATGTCTACGCGGCCGCAATGGAATATTTTGATGAAAACGGCGGCACCGTAAAGACCCCGACCGAATACGATTGGGATCAGGTCGTTGAGGACGGCAAGACCGCAGCCGATATCGTAAAAGAGAATGCACTCGATACCGCGGTTGGTGAGGCACTTTTGATGAATGCCGGTATCAAGAGCGGCATGGAATGGAATGAAAAAGAAGCAACGGATTCTGCAAAAATGCAGGTACAGCAGATGGAGAGCGTGTACGGCGAGGAACTGGTGAACTTGAACGCAAAGGCACAGGGCTTAAATTCCACCAAGCAGTATATCCGCAAGATTGTACAGTCCAACTGCATGAGTGCCGTAAAGACCGATATGGAAGAAAACCCGGATAAGTATTATCCGGAGGATCGTTCCGTCCTGGCGCAGTACGCACCGACCGATAAGGCAACCGTAAAGCACATTTTGATTGCCAATTCCGAGACAGCCGCAACAGGAGAAAACGCAGAAGCGCAGGATGCCGCACCGGCAGAGGATAAGCGGGCAAAGGCAGAAGAAGTGCTTGCACGTGCGAAGAACGGTGAGGATTTTGACGCCCTGATTGGAGAGTATAACGAGGACACGGCAGAGCCGGAAAGCGGTTATACCTTTGGCCCCGGCGAGATGTCGGAGGCGTTTGAGACGGCGTCCTTCGGCCTTGGCATTGACGAGATCAGTGACGTGGTTGAGACGGAACACGGCTATCACATCATTAAGAGAATTGCCGGTCAGTATGAGCTGGAGGGTTACTGGAAAGCAAATGCAAAGGTAAACACCAAAAACAGTGTATTGGCTAAGATCTCGGTTCAGGATATTTTAAACAATGTCGAGCAGGCATCGACCGACTTCCAGACCAAGTACACCGAGTATCAGCAAAACGCAGGCAGCAAGAGCAGATAAGACCTGTTTGAAAAATCAAAAATCCATCCGCATTTAGCGGATGGATTCAGACAACTGACAAACCCACCAATCCAGGTGGGTTTTTGTCATAAATATTAAAT
>CAVGTH010000068.1:0-889 GCA_963632045.1 Roseburia faecis
GTATGAAACCATCTTCGTTATTGATGCAACCAAGACGGAGGAGGAAATCGCAGCTTTTGTTGAAAAGTTCAAATCTTTGATTGAAAAGTACGGCGAGATCGAGAGCGTGGACGAATGGGGAAAGCGCAGACTTGCATACCCGATCAACGATTTGACAGAAGGTTATTATGTTTTGGTGAACTTTAAATCAAAACCTGATTTCCCTGCTGAGTTGGAACGTGTTTACGGGATCACCGACGGTATCATCCGTGATATCGTGGTAAAGCGTGAGGAGGACTAGTCTATGATTAACAAAGCAATTTTAATGGGCAGACTCACACGGGATCCGGAGCTTCGGCATACCGGGGCCGGCACACCTGTTTGCAGCTTTAGCATTGCCATTGATAACGGCTATGGCGAGAACAGACAGACCGACTTTATCAACTGCGTCGCTTGGAACAAAACGGCAGAGTTTGTCTGCAATTATTTTGGGAAGGGCAAGATGATCATTGTGATTGGCCGCATTGCGACCAGAACATGGGAAGGTCAGGACGGAAAGAAGAACTATGTCACAGAGGTTGTGGCCAGCGAGGTTAGCTTCGGCGAGAGCAAACGCAGCCAGGACGGTATGGCGGCATCTGCATCACCCGGCGTTTCTGCGCCGGCAGCGGCACCGAGTGCTCCTGCGTTTTCGCAGCAGCCCGATGTTGAAGAGAATTTTACCGCGCTTTTGGACACGGACGATGATCTTCCGTTTTAATTTGATTTAAAGGAGGCGAATTGAAGATGGCAGAAGAAAGAAGAAACGACAGACCCAGAGCAAGAAGAGCAAAGAGAAAAGTTTGCTCCTTCTGCGTGGATAAAGTAGATTATATCGACTACAAGGACGTTGCAAAGCTGAGAAGATACG
>CAVGTH010000068.1:899-6805 GCA_963632045.1 Roseburia faecis
CGCCAAGATTCTTCCGAGAAGAATCAGCGGTTGTTGCGCAAAGCACCAGAGACAGCTCACAGTTGCAATTAAGAGAGCAAGACAGATTGCTCTGATGCCTTATACTTCAGACTAATCAAAAAGACGGATGCGGCAGCTGCCGCATCCGTCTTTTTTCATTTCATTTTACGAGTTACGAGAAGAAAGTTAGACTTTAGAAAAATGATTTTTCCCTTTTGCTGCATAACACGTACGCCGCCTAGAGCGTATAATCAACGGCAACTCTTGACAGGCGAACTTTGGTTACAAAGGCGCGAACCTTTTGGTGTGCCGGGTGTACGTCATAGGCCTTGAGTGCCTCCATGCTCTCAAAAAGCGCGGTGAGCGCGGCGTCATATTCGCTGCCGTTTTCATTCAGACCGACTTCCGCCTCAATCAGACCGGGAATCACCCCGACCAGGGCTTCCAGTTCCTTTTTGATGATGCGCGCGTTTTCCCATTTGCTCTGACCCTCGGCCTCGGGAGCCAGCTTCCAAAAAACAATGTGTTTTACCATTTTGATTCCTCCGATTTTGATTTCTGTTTTGTAAGTCCGTAAACCGAATCAACCGTATCATAGCACAGTTTTTTTCAGATTGCAAGAAAAATAAAAAAAATTCAAAAAATGCTTGCATTTTTTTTCAAAGCATGTTACAATATGGAGTATTGATGTGGGAATGGTGCCGAAATCGGCGCTGTCCTGCCGCACAGTTTTGTGCCGTCAAAATTGAGTGTTTGGAGGTGAATTTATGCCTAATATAAAATCAGCAAAAAAGAGAGTGAAGGTTATCAAGAAAAAGACCCTTCAAAATCAGATGATTAAGTCTCAGCTTAAGACTGCAATCAAAAAGTTTGAGGCCTCTCTGAAAGAGGGAAAGGCAGCTGCCTCTGAGGCTTATAACTTTGTTGTAAAGAAGACTGATCAGGCTGTGGCAAAGGGGATTCTGCACAAGAATACCGCTGCTCGCCGGAAGAGTCAGTACGCTGCGAAATTGAACAAGATTGCATAATTCCACTACTATGCAAGGTAAAAATTCTACTACATGATCGTTGATTGATACGATGAAAAAAAGCGCAATTTCTGCGCTTTTTATTTTTTATCCGATTTTTTAAGATATGGCCGCACCTTTCCCGCAAAGTAGAGCGAGCCGCAGATACAAAGCAGTGCATCGGATTCTTTTGCCAGGGCGATTGCCTTTTGCACCGCGATTTGAAAATTTGGCTCTGTCACGGCCGGAATCGACTTTTCCTGAAAAATGCCGGCGAGTTTTTGACAATCACTGCAGCGCGGCATATCAATTTGAGTAAAAACCGCGCCCAAAGCCAGCGGACTTAAAATTTCCAAATAGCTTTGGCAGTCTTTGTCCTCCATCATTGCGATGCAGAAATAAACCGGCTTTTTAAGCGCCTCCAGCGCAGAAAAAAGCGCCGCTGCGGCCGGTGCGTTATGGCCGCCGTCTAAGATGATGAAGTCAGAGAATCGCTCAAATCTTGCCGCGCTTTTGGCGTCGAGCAGCCCTTGCTTTATTGCGGCATCCGGGATGGAAAGCCCTTGATTCCTTAAAATGCGGACGGTTTCCAAAGCGGTGGCTGCATTGTATGCCTGAAACGTTCCCTCCATTCCGAGGGAAAAACGCTGCCCCCGGTATAGAACGCCTTGCCCATCCGGCTGCGGTTCTTCTGCGAAATATACCGGGGCGTGGTGCGCCTCGGCGTAAGTAAGCAGGGTGCTTTGCACAGAGGTCTCTTGCGCCGGTGCGGAAATAACCGGCGTATTTGGGTGAATGATGCCGCATTTTTCTAAGGTAATTTTCTCAATGGTGTTACCCAGATACTGCATATGATCCATGCCGATTGCGGTGAGTACCGCTGCCCGTTTGGCAGCAATCACATTGGTGGCGTCAAGTCTGCCGCCAAGCCCGGTTTCCAGTACCACAATGTCGCATTTTTGCCGGGCAAAATAGCAGAACGCAGCCGCAGTATCCAGCGCAAATTCCGATACGGGCGCATCGTGGGATTCGATGCATTGCCGAATCGCTGTGACAATGGCAGCCAGGGTTTCATCGGCAATCGGGGTGCGGTTGATTTGAATGCGTTCGTTAAACCGTTCCAGATAAGGAGAGGTGAACAAGCCGACCTTAAGACCGGCATTCTTCAGAATTTCGGCTAGCATGATCGAAACGGAACCCTTTCCGTTGGTGCCGGCAACATGAATAAAGTCAAGCGTATCCTGCGGATTTTCAAGGTGTGCCAGCAATTTTTTCAGCATGGCATTGCCGAGTTGCCGGGAGAATTTTGGCGTCTGATGAATGTAGACAAGGGTCTCTTGATAGTCCATAAAAATTCCTCCAAAAAAACAGGGGCGATTTTATCGCCCCCGCAGACTGTCGAAAAAGCCAGTTTTCAGCAAGATATTGCTTTGAATCAATTGCCCAAAGCCCGCGTCGCATCTGCCTGCGCAGTGGCTCAATTTGACAAAAACCGTCAAACCATCGCCTAGGCTTCGGCGCTGCTCCTTTTCCCAAAAATCAAGTAAGATTTTTGGGAGACCCTATATATGCTTTCCAAGCCGCAGCAACAATGTCGCAATATCTTGCCGAAAACGGCGTGAAATCGGCGAAAAATTTCATTGCCGTGCCGCCGCGGTAGGCCTGGCGGAACAGGGGACGGCGATCAAATCAAAATGAAATTTTTCGCAAAATAGCGTTTATCGACACGCCCCAGGGGCGATTTTATCGCCCCCGGTTGGTTCTTTATACAATGCATGCGCCGGTCCGGATATCCTCCAGCGTGGAGGTCAGCACCAGTTTTCCGTCATGTTCGGCCGAGAGAATCATGCCGTTTGAGGTAAGCCCCATCATCTTTCTGGGCGGGAAGTTTGCGATAAACAACACATTCTTTCCGATCAGATCTTCCGGCTTATAATACTTTGCGATGCCGGATAGAATCTGTCTGCGTTCCGATCCGACCTCCAGTTCAAAACGGAGCAGTTTGGAGGACTTGGGAACTTTCTCGCAGACCACGACCTTGCCGACGCGGATATCCAGTTTTTCAAAGTCAGAAAATTCGACCGCGTCCTTAAACGGCTCAATAGCGATGCTTTCTTCTTTCGGCTGTGCCAGAGAGGCCTCCAGTTCGGCCAGTTTCTTCTCCGGGTCAAGGCGTGCAAACAACGGTTCCGGATTCATCACTGCGGTGCCTGCCGGAATGGCACCAAAGGAAGAAAGGCTTTCCCAGGAGAGAATGTCTGTACCGACCTGCTTTGCGATCGCGGCAGCGGTGTCCGGCATAAAGGAAGTCAGGAGCGATGCGATAAAGCGAATCGCCTCTGCCAGGTGCGCCATCACGCTCGCAAGCTGCGCTTTGCCGTCCTCGGTCTTTGCCAGAACCCAAGGCGTTGTCTCATCGATATATTTGTTTGAGCGGTTTACGATCTTCCAGATTGCGTCCATCGCGTCCGCAACGCGCAGTTTATCCATGCAGGCTGCGGTTTCCTTGGCACAGGCAAGACAGGTGTTTTCCAAATCCGCATCAAAATCGGTGGGCGTTCCGTTTTGCGGGATGATTCCGTCAAAATACTTTTGAATCATGGAGACGGTACGGTTGACCAGATTGCCGAGGGTGTTTGCAAGTTCTGAATTATAGCGGCTGATTAAGGTCTCAAAGGTGATGGTGCCGTCCTGCGCAAAAGGCATTTCGTGGAGCAGATAGTACCGCACGGCGTCAACGCCGAAGTTTTCAACCAGGTCGTCGGCATAAATCACATTGCCGATGGATTTGCTCATCTTGTCCTGACCGTTCAGCAGCCACGGATGGCCGAAGATTTGTTTCGGCAGCGGTTCGCCGAGCGCCATTAAAAAGATCGGCCAGTAAATGGTGTGAAAACGCAAAATGTCCTTGCCGATGATATGCACATCGGCCGGCCAGTAGCGGTCATAATTTTCGCCCTTGCCGTCGCAGCGGTAGCCGAGCGCGGTGATATAGTTAGTCAGTGCGTCCAGCCAAACATAGATGACATGTTTGGGGTCAAACGGAACCGGGATTCCCCAGGAAAAGCTGGTTCTTGATACACAAAGATCCTGAAGGCCCGGCTTTAAGAAGTTATTGACCATTTCTTTTTTTCGGGATTCCGGCTGAATAAAGTCCGGGTGATCTTCGATATACTGCATCAGACGGTCGGCATATTTGCTCATTTTAAAGAAGTAGGCTTCCTCGTGCTGCTTATGCACCTCACGGCCGCAGTCCGGGCACTTGCCGTCAACCAGCTGGGTGTCCGTCCAGAAGGATTCACAGGGGGTGCAGTACCATCCCTCATAAGAATCTAAATAGATGTCGCCCTGGTCGTAAAGCTTTTGAAAGATTTTCTGTACCGTTTCCTCGTGATAGGAGTCGGTGGTACGGATAAACTTATCATAGCTGGTATTCATCAAATCCCAGATCTTTTTGATTTCGCCCGCAACGCCGTCCACGTATGCCTTTGGCGTAATGCCGGCCGCATCGGCCAGTTCCTGAATTTTTTGGCCGTGCTCATCGGTGCCGGTACAGAAAAAGACGTCATAGCCCATATACCGTTTAAAACGCGCAATCGCATCGGTTAAAACGATCTCATAGGTATTGCCGATGTGCGGCTTACGCGAGGTATAGGCAATCGCTGTGGTAATATAGTATTTTTCTTTGTTTTGCATCGTTAAAACTCCTTTTACTCATCAAACATCGAGATATTTTCTGCGGAATTTTCCTGCGCATAGGGAATTCCGAAATGGTCGTACGCCCGTTTGGTCACCACTCTGCCGCGGGGCGTCCGATGGATAAATCCAATCTGCATCAGATACGGTTCATAGACATCTTCAATGGTGTCGCTCTCTTCACCAATGGTGGCAGCAAGGGTGTCCAGCCCGACCGGGCCGCCGCCGTAATGTTCTATCACCGTCCGAAGCATTCGCTTATCCCCGGAATCCAGACCCAGATGATCAATCTCTAATTTCTCCAGCGCGTGATCGGCAATGGAACGGGTAATCACACCGTCCGATTCGATCTGGGCAAAGTCACGCACCCGGCGCAAAAGCCGGTTGGCGATACGCGGTGTCCCGCGGGAGCGGGAGGCAATCTCCGCCGCACCGGACGGCTCAATGGAGATGCCAAGAATATCCGCACTCCGGCGGATGATGGTGGAGAGTTCCTCCGTAGTGTACATTTCCAGGCGGCTGATGACGCCAAAGCGGTCGCGCAGCGGCGCCGCGAGGGAGCCGGCGCGCGTCGTGGCGCCGATTAAGGTAAAATGCGGCAAGTCCAACCGAATGGAACGGGCGGAAGGCCCCTTGCCGATGATGATATCTAAGGCGTAGTCCTCCATGGCAGGATATAAAATTTCTTCCACGCTGCGGCTCAGCCGGTGAATCTCGTCCACAAACAGGATATCATCCGGGCCGAGGTTGGTCAAAAGTGCGGCCAAATCCCCCGGCTTTTCAATGGCAGGGCCGGAGGTGATTCGAAGATTGACGCCCATCTCATTGGCAATGACGCCGGCAAGCGTCGTTTTGCCAAGCCCCGGAGGTCCGTAGAGCAGCACATGATCCAGTGCCTCGCCGCGGCGGCGTGCCGCCTCGATAAACACCTTTAAATTTTCTTTCGCTTTTTTTTGTCCGATATAGTCATCCAGCGTTTTCGGGCGCAGACTGCGTTCGTTTTCGCCGTCCTCCGCCGTTTCCGCTGTGGTGATAATTCTGTTTTCGTCTTCCATGATCGACATCCTTTCGGGCTGCGTTCTTTCACGTAAGTATGAGAGTACCTAGCCCTTTAACAAGTTTTTCAGTCCGGCTTTCACCATTTCTTCCACGCTGCCGCTGACGCCGCGCAGGGCGGCTTTTGCCTCCTGTGCGGAATATCCC
>CAVGTH010000068.1:6815-9801 GCA_963632045.1 Roseburia faecis
TCCCAGCACCACCAGGGCAGAGACTGCCTCGTTTTCGCCGTCGGTATCGGGGGCAAAAATCTCCTCTTTTGGAATATCGTCAAGCTCCATGCCTTTAAACTTGTCCTTTAATTCTAAAATAATACGCTGGGCGCCTTTGGGTCCCAGACCCGGCGTGTGAGAAGAAAGATACTTTGCGTCATTGGTGACAACACACAGCGCAAACTTAGAGGGAGAAATATTGGACAGCAGGCTGGCCGCCGTCTTGGCGCCTACGCCGGACACGCCCAGAATCATCTCAAAAATATTGCGTTCCTCCAGTGTGGAAAAGCCATACAAAACACAAATATCCGATGCGGATTTTAAGTTCATATAAGTGTATAGCTTTGCCCGGTCGCCGATTTCGCCCAGCGACTGCAGCGAGGCCGTTGTGGAAAAAATCTGATACGCTACGCCGCCGACATCCAGCACGGCAAACGTATCGGTTTTGTGAACCAGTTTTCCGGCAATATAGTAAAACATAGGATTCCCCCATTAAAACTTCGTTCCTTACAGTATACCAGAAAAGAAAGGCGGAATCAAGTAAAACTTTGCCAAAACAAAGAGGATGCAGAAAATAGCAAAAATGTAAAATAAAGGTTGCAATCTTTTGGAGGATATGATATAGTGAGTACAAGCAAAATGCATAAAATGTTGTGGAAAATCTTGCGGTTGTTTGTGCGCTTAAACAAATGATGAGGGGGAATATGATGAAAAAGTGGGGATGTATGGCGGCAGCGGCTTTGCTGACCATTGGGATTGGTGCGGCATATGCCGGCGGCGCGGGAGAGAGTTTGCGTAAATATTTTGAACCGGAAATTATGATAGAAACACCACTGATGCAGGAAGAGGTGATGCGGCGGCAGGAAATGATTCAGGATAGATTTTTGCGGGATGAAAATGTTTCTTCGGAAACCGGATCAGTAAAAATGAAAACGGCGTTATCAGTCATTATACTTATGACACCAACAACCGTCTGATTAGCGAGAGCAGAGAAACGGACGGAATCACAACGGTGCAAAATTACAGCTATGACAAGGTGGGCAACCTGCTGCAGCGTGCGACAGGAACGCTTTCTGCGCCGGGCGGTGCGGCAGAATTGCAGTTATCGGCAGTGTCGGAGGGGATGGCAGATGATTTAAGCGGTGCAGAAGTGGTGAACTATATGTATAATGCAAACAACCTGCTGACCGGGATTGCCACGGATCAGGGGCTGATGGCAAGCTATGCATATGATGTACAGGGACGGCGCATCAGTAAGACGGTAAACGGCAGTACCACACACCAGATCTGGGACGGACAAAATATTGTCAGAGAGGAAATGGCGGCAGGAGCAGAATATAATTACTATTATAGCAGACGGCTCTTCGCGCAAAAAACCGGTACAGAGATTCGGCGTTATCTCTATGACGGACACGGAAGCGTCATCGGCCTCGATAACGTGGATGACTATGACTATGATGAAGATGGCAATGTCATCGACCACAATAACGGGGATCGCTATGACTATGACGCCTTTGGGAATCTGCGGTCTGTGACAGGAGAAACCTACAATCCATTCCGCTACTGCGGGGAGTACCTGGACGCCGAAAGCGGTTTGATATATCTCAGAAACCGCTATTACGATCCGCAAACGGGAAGATTTATCACCGAAGACCCGGCCAAAGACGGAACAAATTGGTACGTGTATTGCGGAAATAACCCGGTGATGTTTGTGGATCCAAGTGGGTTGGATTCATACATCATATATGAAAAGGGTGCTATGAGTGGAGATCGTCAGCATTATTTTGTAGACGAAGCCAATATTCGAAAAAAACAACTTGAAGAGGGATGGAAAACGAATGTACAAATGTATGGAGTAAGTAGCGCTAAGGAATTTGAAAATATATGGAATTATCGGGTAGGATATGATTTGCAGGGAAATGATGTTCCAATAGAAGAAATAGTAATTATTGCCCACGGAACTATCGAAGGGAAAAAGAAAAACGGCACGGCACAAAGCTACTTTTATTTTGGTAATAGGGAATCGAAAGTATATGCGAAAAGCAATTATGATGAGGGGGAACAGAATGTTTTAGTATCTAATTTAGCGTGGAAACAAATGCAATATTTGAACTTTAGTACCTGTAATAGCGGTAATCCTGATGTTTATAATCTTGCATATGCATTCAAACTTCGAATGACAGTAAAACAGTATATTATAGCATGGGATGGTGGAACAATTTTTGATTATGATACAGGACAACTGAGAGCAGGTGGATATGATGGTTGGTACAAGGAGCCTATCCGACAAACTACTTGGTATAAATATGTGGATAAGCAATGGGGAATTGTACCCAATCGTGAACGAATTGGGTACAGGCAGATAAAAGGGTGGTAAAGATGAAAAAAATATTGATTATAGTTATTTTCTTTATTGTCGCAGGAGTCGCAATACCCGAACTGATACCGCATGAGCATTTATCAATTATGTATCACGATGTAGAACGTATCGATATATGTACGGAAAATAAGAGGGTGGAAATTACAGATGCTAAGGCAATCGGAAAACTGGTGAAGGGGATTAACAGGGTGAGACTGTATCAAAGTGATCTTGAAAGTTTACAGAGCAGTCCGGAAAAGTTTATCGAAATCTATCGGAAGGATGGCAGCCAAATTAGTATCCGCAATGTTGGAATCTATTCTGATATTACAGATAAGCAGAAGGTATTTGAAGAAAAACCCAAGATAATAAATGCCGATCTTTATATTACATCATTTTTTATGGTGGATTATGTTTATCTCATAGCAAGATTGTTATAGACGAGTTATCGATATGATGCGATGGGGCAGCTTTTGGCTGAGGAATACAGTGTAAGCGGAACAACGGAAGAGACCGTCTATGCCTATGACACCCGCGGAAACCGGATCAGCAAAAATGAAAACGGCGTTATCAGTCATTATACTTATGACACCAACAACCGTCTGA
>CAVGTH010000069.1:0-3879 GCA_963632045.1 Roseburia faecis
CGTTCTGCCTTCATCTGTTTTTCCATCGCCTCACGGATGCCGGACGGCGGAATGATATTTTTCAGTTCCACACGGTTTACTTTAATGCCCCACGGGTCGGTCGCCTCGTCCAGAATCGACCGCATCTGGGTATTAATCACATCACGCGACGTCAGGCTTTCGTCAAGTTCCATATCGCCGATAATGTTACGCAGCGTCGTCGCCGTCAGGTTCTCGATGGCCGACATCGGCATATCAACCCCGTAGGTATAAAGCTTGGGGTCGGTGATCTGAAAATACACCACCGTATCGATCTGCATGGTAACATTGTCCTTGGTAATAACCGGCTGCGGCGGAAAGTCCACAACCTGTTCCTTTAAGCTGACGCGCTTTGCAATGCGGTCAATCATGGGGAGTTTGACATGAAGTCCCACGCCCCAGGTCGCATGATAGGCGCCCAGCCGCTCAATCACATACGAATGTGCCTGCGGTACGATCTTAATGCACGACAACACCAAAAGGATTAAAATAATCAACAGTCCGATCACAAATACCATCTGCACGTATTCCCTTCTTTTTAAAATTACTGCACTATCGCATCTTCTGTCATTTTGGATTCGTCATTTTCGGCACGCGGTCTCCTAGCGAACCTTTTCATCGGCTTTCCCTGCGGCGGCCACAATCGTGTGCACGCCCTCGATCGCCTTGACAATCACCTTTTCGCCGATTTCAAATTCTTCCTGATTGGCGGACGCAGCCGACCAAATCTGTCCCAGCGCCTTAATCTGCCCCTTGTTTTCAATGGCGTCAATCCGTGACAATACCACGCCCTCCGCGCCGATCAGGCGGTCTGCGTTGGTACGCACCGTCTTTTGCTTGCGAAACTTGGACGATAGCGGAATCGTGCAGAGTAAAAGCAATGCAGACAGTACCAAAAACACCAGAATCTGCATCAAAATACTGCCGCCGAACGCCGCAACCACGGCTGCACCGACCGCGCCGACCGCCATCCATATGGAAATCAGAGCGACCGTCATCCCCTCGATCACGCCCAAAACCACTGCCGCAATCAACCAGATCATCACTGCACCGTTCATTTTCCTCACTCCCGCAATTTCCGACTAGTAGGCTCTCTTATATCCGCCGCTGCGCTTGCCATCATTGCTGCGCTTTAAATCCTGAAACTTTTCGTCGCTGTCCTGTTTGAATTTTTGCAGCATGTCGTCAAAGGACATCTCACCGCCGCCGCGCTTGCGCACAAACTCAAATTCCTCCGGCGGCTGCTTCGGATCGTAGGCAGGTCTCGGCGTACGGCTCTCGTGCCGTCTCGGCCGCTGCGCACGGCGCTCTCCCTTTCCTGCATGCTCTCCGCCGTCCGCCTGCTTGATGGAAAGGCTGATCTTGCCCTTATCCATACCGATTACTTTTACCTTGACGGTCTGTCCTTCCTTTAAGCGCTGATGAATGTCGCTGACATATTCCGACGCGATCTCCGAAATATGTACCAGGCCGGTCTTGCCGCCCTCCAGCTCCACAAACGCGCCAAACGCCGCGATACCCGTAACCTTTCCTTCCAGAACTGCTCCTACCTCAATTTGCATTCTCTTCCATAACCCTTCCCGGAGACCCTGCCTCCTAATATGTAATTTCAAAGCAAGCCGGGAATTTTCCGGCACGCTCTTTCGTTTTCTGATTGACAAAACCGGTCAAAACCGTCAGTCGCTCTGGTTGCTGTCGCTTTTGTTTGCGTCCACAAACACGCGCTCGTTCGGGCGCACAAGCCCCAGCTTTTCCCGTGCGATTCTTTCGATATACTCCGGATCTTCCATGTTGCTAAGCTGCTCTTTCAGCTGCTCGGTCTGCTGCGCGGCAGCGCTGACCTTTTCCTCCAGCGCGTCAATCTCTTTATTCTTTTTGGAAAGCATCACCTGCTGCCAGATCATGATATAGATAAAGTACAGGACGAACAAAGCGGCCAGAACGGTCACCAGCAGCCGTCCGGGGACAATCTTTCCCTTTTGCTTTTTCTTGGCAGGCGACGGCCGCACCGAAATACGGCTCTTTTTTCTTCCGTCCGATTGATTTTGCATAAGCCCGCGCCCCTCCAGAGTACAATCTCATAGCATAATTATATCCTAAAGGCGTCCCTTTGTCAACGAAATTTTTTATTTCGCGGCGGTTTTTTCCGCGCGGCGTGTATCGGCCGCCGTTTTGGCTTTTTTGCCTGCCGCGCCGCTTGAATTTCCGCCTGTTTTTTGGCGTCTCTTTCCCGTTTTTTCTTATTTTTTTCCGCAACCTTGCATTTATGGCGGATTTCTCTCTGTTTTTTTCTGGTTTTCATCCTGTCCCCGGCACGGTGCACCTGTTTTTTACTGTACCACACAATGATGTAAAACGGCTTGGATAAAATCCGATAAACCAGCCGCACCGGAAAAAGAATCAGCCGCACGGCGGCGCAGATTCCCTGCACAATTTTTTCGTAGAGTCCCGTCAAAAAGCAAACCATATGCTCCTTCAGCAAATGCCGATAGGCATAAAAGGCCGCGCCGGCTCCCAAAAAGCCCTGCCAGCGCAGGCGGCCGCTGTTTTTTTCGTACGCCGTCCATAAAAGGAGCAGGCCGCAAAGCACAAAAAAGAAAATATCCTCTAAATTCACCACCCACACCGCAGCACGAAAAATCCGCCGCGCGGTGCGCAGCAGGTCATACAAAAACGCCAGCACAAAGCCAAGGAGCAGCGACCATAAAAAATACCCGACCGAAACACCGAACTGTACCTCCATAGTGTGCGTCCTTTTCTACTGAAACATCCGGGAGAAAAAGCCGCCGCTTGTCTTTTCCCGGACATCACTGTACCCGATTTCATCAATCGTCCCCTCGATGACCAGCTGACCGTCCTCCACATTTAATTTATGAATTTTAAAATCGCAGCCCTTTACCGTCATGGTGCCGAGCGCCGTTTCGACAATGACCTTTTCCTCGTCAAAGCTTTCCACGTCCTCCACCGCACTGATCGTTATTTTTTCCCGGTTTTCGATGGGGATGCAGTGTTTTTTGGTTTCCTCCATCCCGATTCCTCCTCCTTATTTTCTCTCTCTGACATGTTTATTCAAAGGCAGCCCGATTTATGAGACAACGCCGCCTTCTTTCGGCGCCGCATGCCAAATATTTCTTGACAGTTTTTTTGTGATATGGTAGAATCAGACTGTGACCGAAAGATGATGAAATGCCGCCTTTTTGGGGGTGTTTCGCCATGCGCTTTCGGCGAACGGAAACTTACATAATTAAAGAAGAAAGACCATGGCAAAAGTGATAAACGGCACCGCGATTCCGAATCTTCCGTGGGAGGAAAAACCGGCAAACTGCACCGACGTTGTGTGGAGAAGTGAAAAGAACCCGATCATTACGCGGGATTTAATTAAAAATTCCAACAGTATCTTTAACAGCGCGATTCTCCCGTTTGAGGGCGGATTCCGCGGCGTATTCCGCAACAACGACACCACGCGCCGCCAGACGCTGCACACAGGCAAGAGCAGTGACGGCATCCATTGGGAAATCGAGGATGAACCCATCCATTTTTCCTGTGACATTGACGAAATCAAGGAATTTTGCTACGGCTACGATCCGCGCGTATGCAAGATTGAGGATAAATACTATGTAACCTGGTGCAACGGCTATCAGGGATAGCCCACCATCGGCGTTGCCTGGACTACGGATTTTGAAACCTTCCATGAAAAATTCTTACTAAGAAAAAAGGCCGGACTCTCCGCCGCCGGCCGGGTTCGCCCCGACCGGCGCGGCCTATGGGGTTCGGCTTTCTGTCGGACTTTTTCAAATTGATACGATGAGGTGAAATAAATGGTACAGACAAAATATGAACGCTGGCTGAGCAGCGTAACGG
>CAVGTH010000069.1:3889-7836 GCA_963632045.1 Roseburia faecis
AAACAGATGAGTAAGGCCGAAATCGAGGATAGCTTTTACCGCGATCTGGAGTTTGGCACCGGCGGACTGCGCGGCGTTATGGGTGCCGGCACCAACCGCATGAATATCTACACCGTTCGCCAGGCAACCCAGGGGCTTGCCAACGAACTGAAAACCCACGGCGCGGCGTTTTGCGACCGCGGCGTTGTCATCGCTTATGACTCTCGGAATCATTCCGCAGAGTTTGCGATGGAATGCGTCAAAGTTCTCTCCGCAAACGGGATTTTGGCCTATCTGTTCGATTCGCTCCGCCCCACGCCGATGCTTTCCTTTGCCGTACGGCATCTAAACTGCGCACGCGGCATTGTGATTACCGCCAGCCATAACCCTAAGGAATATAACGGCTATAAGGTTTACGGCGAGGACGGCGGCCAGATTCCGCCCGACACGGCCGCCATTATCCTAGAGAGTATCGAAAAGACGGATATCTTTGACGGGGTTAAGGTAGACGAAAATCCCGACTACCGTAGCATCGGCAAGGAGGTTGATGACGCCTATATCCGCGCGGTCAAGCAGCAGTCTTTGGGCATTACGATTCCCGATGACCTTAAAATCATCTACACGCCGCTGCACGGCTCCGGCAACCTGCCGGTACGGCGGATTTTAGACGAAATCGGCGCAAAAAACGTGTTTGTTGTCCCGGAACAGGAACTGCCGGACGGCAACTTCCCGACGATAAAATCGCCGAATCCCGAAAATATTGAGGCGTTTGACATCGCCATCGACTATGCCAAAAAGATGAACGCCGACCTGGTGTTCGGCACCGACCCGGACAGTGACCGCATCGGCGTTGCCGTGCGCAAAAGCGACGGCAGCTACTTTGTTTTAACCGGGAACCAGACCGGCACGCTGCTGTGCGAATTCATTTTGCGGAATATGCAGAAAAAAGAGCCGCTTTCCAAAAACGACGTTGTGATTAAAACCATCGTCACCAGTGAGATGCTCCGCGCCGTCACCGACCGCTACGGCGTGACGCTTTGCGATGTGCTGACCGGCTTTAAATTTATCGGTGAAAAAATCAAGGAATTTGAAGAAAACGGCAACCGTCAGCGGTTCGTCTTTGGACTGGAAGAGAGTTACGGCTATTTAAAGGGAACTTACGCAAGAGACAAGGACGCCGTGGTTGCCTCAATGCTGGTTTGCGAGATGGCCGCCGATTATTTTAAACAGGGCATGACGCTCTATGACGGTCTTACCGCGCTCTATCAAACCTACGGCTGCTATTTGGAAAAGCTGAAAACGGTCACGCTGACCGGGAACGAGGGCGCCGCTGCCATCCAAAAGATGATGGACGATTTTCGCAGTCATCCGCCCAAGGAAATCGCAGGGAGCAGCGTGCTGCGTGTGCTTGATTATCAGACCGGGATTGACGGTCTGCCAAAGTCAAACGTCTTAAAATATGTGTTTGAAAACGGCTGGTTTGCAGTCCGTCCGTCCGGGACGGAACCCAAAATCAAATTCTATTTTGGGGTTCGCGCGGACGATGAGGACGCCGCAAAATCCGCCCTCTGCCACATCGAACAGTATCTTAACAACCTGCTTGCATAAAAAACCGGCCGCGGCATATCATAAATGCGATATGCCGCGGCCGGTTTTAAATTTTCTTAAGTTATTGCTGCATTTCCCGATTCCGACGGATGCACGCGTCAATGCCGGACTGGATCGAGGTGCGAAACCCGGTGCGCTCTAATTCGCACACCGCCGCAATGGTGGTTCCGCCCGGCGAGCATACATTGTCTTTAAGCTGCTCCGGGTGGATTCCGGTTTCCAGCACCATTTTTGCGCTGCCCTCCACGGCCTTTGCCGCAAGCTTTAACGCGTTTTCCTTGGTGAGTCCGTAGCGGACGCCGGCGTCTGCCATGGCGTCAATCAGCATATAGATATACGCCGGGCTGCTGCTGTGCAGCGCGATCGCAATATCCAAATCCTTTTCGGTCATGCAAAGCGCCATTCCCACGCTTTGCAGCAAGGACAAAACGGCTTCCTTTTCCGCCGCATCAAGATTGTCATTCGGCACAACGACCGTCATGCCGCAGCCGACCTGCGCCGGCGTATTGGGCATGGTGCGCACGATCTTTTGATCCGCGCCCAGGTGCTTTTCTAAATACGAAAGCGTGATCCCGGCGGCAATCGAGACATAAATTTTATTCTTGTCCCCAACAAGCTGATCTAAGACGCGTTCCATCACATTGGGCTTTACCGCCAGAATCAAAATATCGGCCAGCCGCTCCGCCTCCTGATTGTCGGTCGTGACCTTAACGCCGATTTCCTGCCATTTTTTCAGTTTTTCTTCGTTCATGTCGGAGATAACCGCATCACCCGGCTGTATGATTTTTGCCTTCAGCATACCGTCAAGCAGCGCGGAGGCCATATTCCCGGCACCGATCAATCCAATCTTCATGATAATCCTTCCTTTATCCGCATTTGATTTTTATACGGTCAGTTCGACTTCCTCTGCTGCGTCCTCGCAGCCGCAAATTGCCGGATCCACATAATCCGCGACAAATTCCTCCACCTGCTGCACGCTGCGGCCGATAAAGTTCTCCGGCTTTAAGATTTTTTCCACCTCATCCTTGGTAAGGCCAAACGCCGGATCGGCAACAATGCGATCGATCAGGTCGTTGGGCTTTCCTTCTTCCTTTACGACCCTTGCCGCCGCCATCGAATGCGTCCGAATCCGCTCATGCAGTTCCTGGCGGTCGCCGCCCTTTTTCACCGCGTCCATCAGGATATTTTCGGTCGCCATAAACGGCAGCTCCGACTGAATGCGCTGCGCGATGACTTTGGGATAAACCACCAGACCGTTTGCCACATTCATACAGATATTTAAGATGGCGTCCACGGTCAAAAACGCCTCTGCCACGCTGATGCGCTTATTGGCAGAATCGTCCAGCGTACGCTCAAACCACTGGGTCGAGGTCGTCATCGCCGGGTTTAAGGTGTCCACCATGACATAGCGCGCCAGCGAACAAATCCGCTCGCTCCGCATCGGATTGCGCTTATACGCCATGGCAGAAGAACCGATCTGCGTCTTTTCAAACGGTTCTTCCATCTCTTTTAAATGCTGCAGCAGACGAATATCATTGGCAAACTTATAGGCGCTTTGCGCCACACCGCTCAGCACGGACAGCATCTGATAATCCAATTTTCTGGAATACGTCTGTCCCGAAACCGGGTAATATTTTTGATAGCCCATCTTCTCGCAGATTTTCTTTTCCAGTTCTTTCACCTTTTGCGTGTCGCCGTCAAAAAGTTCCATAAAGCTTGCCTGGGTACCCGTAGTTCCCTTCGAACCCAAAAGTGCGGCACGGCTCAGCTGAAAATCGATGTTCTCCAAATCCATCATCAGTTCCCAAAGCCAGAGCGACGCACGCTTGCCGACGGTTGTCAGCTGCGCCGCCTGAAAATGCGTAAACCCAAGGGTCGGCATCGCCTTATACTCCAGCGCAAAATCACGAAGATACGAAATCACGCGGATCAGCTTGCTGCGGATCAGCCGCAGCCCCTCATACATGATGATGATATCCGTATTGTCGCCCACATAACAGGAGGTCGCGCCAAGGTGAATGATTCCCTTTGCGGACGGGCACTGGGTTCCGTACGCGTAAACGTGCGCCATTACGTCATGCCGAACAACCTTTTCCCGCTCCTCGGCGACGGCATAGTTAATGTCGTCCACATGGTCTTTCAGTTCCTGCACCTGCTCCGGCGTGATTTTAAGTCCCAGTTCCATCTCCGATTCTGCCAGGGCAACCCAAAGCTTTCGCCAGGTCTTAAACTTCTTATCCGGCGAGAAGATATACTTCATCTCCTTGCTGGCGTAACGGGAATTTAACGGGCTTTCGTAAACATCCTTTTGCATCTTGTCTCTCCTTACGTTTTCCAATTTTCGTTTCCCTGCAATACTC
>CAVGTH010000069.1:7846-9584 GCA_963632045.1 Roseburia faecis
CCGGTGCGGATTACCTCCATCGAGGTTGCGTAAGAGAGGCGCACGTAACCCTCGATACCAAAGCCCTCGCTCGGCACCATGGCAACCAGGGCGCGATCTAACACGTCCTCGCACAGTTCCTTGGCGGTATGAATCATCTTTCCGTAATGTTCCTTGCCCAGCACGTCCTTCACATTCATAAACACATAAAAAGCGCCGTGCGGACACTGACAGCTCAGCCCCTCAATCTCGTTGATGCGCGCAACCATATAATCCCGGCGGCGTACATATTCCTCTTTCATTTGGTCAATGACCGACTGATCGCCGTTCAGCGCGGCAACCGACGCCGCCTGCGCGATCGAGTTGGGGTTGGAGGTCGCGTGGCTCTGCATATTGCTCATCGCCTTAATCACAGGCGCCTCTGCTACGGCGTAGCCGATTCTCCAGCCCGTCATGGCATAGGTCTTTGCCATACCGTTTACGATGATGGTATGCTTTTTGATCTCGTCGCCGAGGGTTGCGATATTGACATGCTCTCCCTCATAGACCAGCTTTTCGTAAATCTCGTCAAAGACGATGTAGATAGAATGCTCCACCGCGAACGCGCCGATCTTCTCCATTTCCTCTTTGGTATAAATCATACCGGTTGGATTGCTGGGGGTGTTGAGCACCAGCGCTCTGGTCTTATCGGTGCAGGCCGCCTCTAACTGATCCATCGTGAATTTAAACTGATTTTCCTCAGTGGTTTCGATATAAACGGGCACGCCGTCCGCCATCTTTACCATTTCCGGATAGCTCACCCAGTACGGCGCCGGAATCAGCACCTCGTCTCCCGGATTTAAGATTGCCATAAAGATGTTGGTTAAAGCATGCTTGCCGCCGTTACACACGATCACATTTGCCGTGGTATAAGTAAGCCCGGTGTCTCTCAGCACCTTATCGCAGATTGCCTGCTTAAGTTCCAGCGTACCGGACGCCGGCGTATAACGGGTAAAGTTATTTTCAATTGCACGAATTCCTGCCGCCTTTACATGATCCGGCGTATTAAAGTCAGGCTCACCGGCACCGAATCCGACAACAGGGATCCCCTGCTTTTTCATCTGCTTAAATTTAGAGTCAATCGCCAGAGTCGGAGACGGACTGATTGCCTTCGCTTTGTTAGAAATTTGCAAATTCATATGTTTAAACCTCCAAGGAATCATAATACTACAATATTTTAATACATCTGACCGCAAAATGCAACAGCATTTTGTAAAAAAAGTCACTTTCTTCGCGCCAGCGTCTGCGCAAAAATTCTGTAAAAATTACCAAAGCAGACGCGCTCAATCAACTCTTTCGGCCACTGCCTCTTTTGCATCGCCTCGATCAGATCCTGCATATTCTCCGCGCCGCGGATGCCGTCCGGCAGTGCGTCAACCCCGTCAAAGTCGGAGCCGAGCCCAAGCGTCCGTTCACCGCCGCGGTCTAAGATATATTCCATATGCGAAAGGATCGTGTCAATGCCGCAGCTTCCGCTGTCCGACAAAAACTGCGGATAAAAGTTCATGCCGATACCGCCGCCGCGGTCAATCAGCAGCTTGATCTGTTCATCATCCAAGTTGCGCGGATGATGGCAGAGCGCATAAACGCAGGAGTGCGACGCCACAAACGGGTGCCTTGTCACGGCGGCAACATCCCAAAATCCTTTGCGCGACAGGTGCGATACGTCCACCAAAATCCCCATGTCCTCCATCATGGCTACGGCCTGCCGCCCGAAATC
>CAVGTH010000070.1:0-9492 GCA_963632045.1 Roseburia faecis
GGATTTTACTTCAACAGCGCGAGGATGATGGCAAGTGGAGCCATCATGGCGGAGCCATAGAACTTGATGAAAAAGTAGAAGATGCAGCAAAGCGAGAGTTAAAAGAAGAATTGAATATTAAAGCAAAAGAATTAGAATTTCTTGGTATTTATTCCGGCAAAAATTATCATCATATATATCCTAACGGCGATGAGGTTTCTTGTATAGATATTGTGTATGTATGTCAAAAGTTTTATGGTAATATCAGTTTTGAGGATGGAGAAGTAATAAAAGCCAAATGGTTTGAACCGGGTGAGATTCCGGCCAATATAAGTGACAATGCAAGGCAGCCAATCAAGGATTATTATAAAAAATATTTTGGCATAAATTTATAAGTACAGTTTCTATAAGATAGACAGAATGACTCCCATGTGCCTACGTGAATGACATATGACAAGCATGAATTTTTCATAAAAGTTCGGCGGATTGATTGACAAAAAATGTAATTTATATTACAATAATGCCATTGCGGACAACGCGCGGTTTTGAAATATGCGTCCGCGGGGAAGGGAGAGCCTGCCATGCGTATTGCCATTTGCGAAGGGAATGTCCGGGAACGGGACGCTTTGACAAAGTGGTTACATCACTACGCAGCGGAGAAGATGCTTTCCTTTTGCGTCATGCCCTACAGCCGCAGCATTGATTTGCTTTATGATATCGGGGACGGTGTGGCCTATGATATTATTTTTTTAGGGGACGGGCATGATGCGGACATTATAAAAACGGCGCGAAAGCTTCGGAAAATGCACTATATCGGCAGCCTTATTTTTATATCCAAAACGCCGCAGTATGCGGTGGACGGGTATGCGGTCGAGGCGGCCGGTTATCTTTTAAAGCCGGTTTCAAAGACGTTATTTTTTCAAACGATGGAGCGGGTTTTAAAAAGCAAAAATATTACGGAGATGTATCGGATTCGATGCAGAGCCTCTTTTTGGCAGATTCCGTACCGTGAAATATTGTACATCGAAAGCAGCAACACAAAATGTTTGCTGCACCGCCTCGGCGGCGGAGAATACGTTATCTATAAAACGCTGAACATGGTGGAGGAGGAACTGGCGGACAAGCGCTTTTTGCGGTGTCACCAGAGTTTTTTGGTAAATATGGACTATGTGTTGTCAGCGGATAAGGCGTTTCATTTGTCGACGGGAGACACCGTGCCGATGCGCCAGCGCGATGTGCATGTAATCCGTCAACAGTATATTGATTACATAGAAGAGGCGGACGAAACTTTCGATAAGGAAGAATGAAAAGAACCATACACAAAATCATAAAACAAAGGAAGTTGAAGAATGAAACGTGAAAAGCTTGGCTCAAGATTGGGCTTTATCCTCCTGTCGGCCGGTTGTGCAATCGGCTGCGGAAACGTGTGGAAATTCCCGTGGATGTGCGGACAGTACGGCGGAGGTATGTTTGTCCTGATCTATCTGATTTGCCTGATTTTACTGGGAATTCCGGTTATGACGATGGAATTTTCGCTTGGCCGCGCCGCACAGGCAAGCCCGGTGCGCATGTATCAAAAGCTGGAGAAAAAAGGCACGAAATGGCATATTCACGGCTACGTGGCGCTGATCGGCAACATATGCCTTATGGCGTTTTACACAGTCGTGTGCGGCTGGATGATCTACTATTTTGTAAAATTCTTAGCGGGGACGAGTGCCGACCTCGGCTTTGCGGCCATGATCGCAAACCCGGTTATCAATGTGACCTATCTTGCGGTTACGGTTATTTTGGGCTTTGGCGTTCTTTGTTTCCGTTTGCAGGGCGGGCTGGAGCGCGTCACCAAATACATGATGATAATTCTTTTTGCCCTGATGATTGTACTCGCCATTCACAGCGGAACGCTGCCGGGGGCGAAAGAAGGGCTGAAGTTTTATCTGGTGCCGGATATTTCTGCAATTAACGGAGAGGTTATTGTCGGCGCAATGAATCAGGCGTTCTTTACGCTGAGTCTGGGTATCGGCGCTATGGCGATTTTCGGCAGTTATATCGATAAAGAACATTCGCTGATGGGCGAATCCCTGCATATCGTATTTCTTGATACCTTTGTGGCAGTCGTTTCGGGACTGATTATTTTCCCGGCATGCTTTACCTTTCAGGTGGAGGTAAACGCCGGCCCAAGCCTGTTGTTTGATACCATGGCATCGGTGTTTAACCACATGGCAGGCGGCCGCTGGTGGGGTGCGTTGTTCTTTTTGTTTATGGTGTTTGCATCGCTCTCTACCGTACTCGCCGTGTGCGAGAATATTCTCGCCTGCGTGCGTGAGATGACCGGGTGGAGCAGACCCTTTGCGTGCCTGATTTGCGGCATCGGTATTTTTCTGCTGGCGCTGACTACCGCACTCGGATACAGTAAGTTTTCCGGGTTTGAGCCCTTTGCGGAGGGGAGCGCATGGCTCGATCTATGGGACTTTATCGTAAGCACCAATTTGCTGCCGCTCGGCTCGCTGGTTATTGTACTGTTTTGCTGCAACCGGCGCTATGGCTGGGGCTGGGAGGCGTTTAAGGCAGAGGCTAACGAAGGTAAGGGTCTTAAGGTAAAAGACTGGATGAAACCGCTTTTCTCTTATGTGGTTCCGACCGTAATTATTCTTTTGTACTTATACGGTTTGTTTACTTACAACTGGCGTTAGTAAAAAGATAGATAACAAACGGTGTTTTTGTTGTCTTAAATGATGGAAGAAAGCAGGTGGCAGAGTATGCCTTATCATAAAACTGAGAAAGAGAAGATCCACCGAACCTCCATCGGCGGACAGGCCGTGATGGAGGGCGTTATGATGCGCGGGCCGAAGGTGGTTGCAACTGCCGTGCGAAAGCCGGACGGAGAAATCGTTGTGGACGAGCAAAAGCTGGGCAAGGTGCGAACGGGTAAGTTCGTAAAGCTGCCGATTATCAGGGGCTGCGTCAATTTCTTTGATTCCATGATTATCGGTGTAAAATCGCTGATGTACTCGGCACAGTTTTTTGATGTGGACGAGGGCGGCGAGCCGGCTTTGCAGGAGCCGTCCCGTTTTGAGGCCTGGCTGGAGAAAAAATTGGATTCCGAAAAGGCAATGAACGTGGTGCTTTATTGCAGCGTGGTTTTATCCCTGCTTTTAAGCGTCGGACTGTTTATTCTTTTGCCGGCATTTTTGACCGGGTTTTTGCGCTCTGCAATCCAAAGCCAGTTTTTGCTCACCTTGATTGAGGGCGGCGTCCGCATCTTAATCTTTATCGGCTATCTCAGCTTAATGGCGCAAATGAAGGACATGAAACGGGTCTTTATGTACCACGGCGCGGAGCATAAATCGATTTTTTGTTATGAACGCGGCTTGGAACTGACGGTAGAAAATGTGAGAAAACAGGAACGGTTTCATCCGCGCTGCGGAACCAGCTTTTTGCTGATTGTTATGGTAATCAGCATTTTGGTCTTTTCGGTGATTCCGTGGAATGAAGATGCCTTTCGGGCAATCCCGGTGATCGGTGCGCATCTTGCGGCGATTCCGTGGGTGATTACCAGAATGATTCTGCGGCTTTTGCTGCTCCCGGTTGTTGCCGGTATTTCGTATGAGATTATCAAGTATGCCGGCCGTCGGGATAATGCGCTGACCCATGCGATCAGCGCGCCCGGACTTTGGTTTCAGCGGATTACCACCAGCGAGCCGGACGATTCCATGATTGAGGTTGCAATCACCGCTTTAAAGGCGGTAATTCCCGAAAATAAAGAAGAGGATCTGTGGTGATGGAGAGCAGAGGCGGATTGCAGGAACTGCGAAAAAGCCTGCGCGATCAACTAAACAATGCTGCCGTGGAAAGCCCGGCAGCCTGTGCGGATCAAATTCTGATGCATGTACTGAAAATGGATAAAACGCAGCTGCTTTTAGGACAAAATGAGGTTTCGGCGGCTGATTCCGAAACGGCTTTTGCTATGGCAAAGCGGCGCATCGGCGGAGAGCCGATACAGTACATCTTGGGACATTGCCCGTTTATGGATCTTGACTTTGTTGTCAATCCTTCAACTCTGATTCCAAGACCGGAAACGGAGCTTTTGGTTGAGACCGTCCTGGAACTGCTCCCCAAGGGAAAGCGGCTGACCATTTGGGATATTGGCTGCGGCAGCGGATGCATCGGGATTTCGCTGGCGCATTATAATCCCGATCTTTCGGTTGTTGCCATTGACCTTTCCGGCGCTGCAATGGAGATTGCTGCGCTTAACGCAAAGCGCTGCGGCACAGACGGCCGCATGACAACGCTTTGCCTTGATATCATGAAAGCCATGCCCGATGCGAAAGCGCCGGACGTGATTGTTTCAAATCCGCCGTATATCCGGCACGATGTCATTGGCGCATTGCAGTGCGAGGTGCGGAATTTTGAGCCGGTGACCGCTTTGGACGGCGGTGCGGACGGACTGGATTTTTATCGGCGTATCATCGCGGACGCGCCTCTGCAAAGCGGCGGCCTTTTGGCCTTTGAAATCGGATACGATCAGGGCGCGGCAGTTTCGGCAATGATGGAGCGGCAAGGGTTTTTGCAGGTGACGGTCAAAAAGGATTATGCGGATTTGGATCGCATTGTGTTTGGATACAAAAAATGATAAAACCAAAAAGACACGCGGTTATTGCGTGAACATATCAAAAAAGCTGCCGGGAAAGAGCGTTCGCTCTTTCCCGACAGCTTTTTGTTTTTCTTATGTTAATAAACCACGATCACACGAATCTGTCCGCCGGAACTCGGCAGCTTATCGTAGTAAGCGGTATAACGCTCATTGCCCCCAATGATATCAGTAATCGGAATCTTCACATAATCCGCATCATAAAGAGTACTTTTTCGATAAACCGAAACATTGGAACTGATCGGATAAGAGGTAGAAGCAGTAGTCAGCTTGGAGGCGGTAATGCCTTTGATAGCCTCTGAAACCGTGCTGAGTTTGCTGATAGAGTCCGGGTTATTTAAATTGCCGCCGATCATAATACCGTTGCCGGCCGATACGCCAAAGCTGCGGCCGTTGGTGCTCAGCGCATAAAGCTGACCGTCAACCAGATATTGATAGGAGCCGGAAACAGTCTTTTGTGTGCTGGAGGCAGCGGTCATCAGACCAAAAGAGTAGCCGTCATTGGTAACATTCTTCAAAATCAGACGATTGATGGCGCCGGTACTGTCGGTGTCGTAGTATAAAACCTGTTCTGCGTTGATTTTTACCTGATCCAGACGCTGCGGAAAAACGGTGGCATAGATGCCGGTGCTGTATGCATCGCTGGTGCCGATGTCTAAAATCGCTGCGTCAGAGGCAACGGCGTAACTGCCAAGCTTTTTGGTGTTCCATGAGAAAGTGCCGCTGACTTTGCTTTTGCCGACGCTGCTGATGACGGAGACCTTGGCATCGCCGCCCGAAATGGTAATTTTTGCGACCTTGTTTTTGCTGCCGCTATAATCCTTTGCGGTTGTGTACTCGGCCGTCTTTCCCTCCGGGGTGACAATTTTGATATAATACCCGGTATAGGTATCGACGGTGCCGGACTGAAACGTCTTGCGGCCGCTCTCTGTGATATATCCCACCACATCGCCGCCGTCTGCCGCGGTGGCGGTAATCACGTCCGCAATCTTTCCGTCCTTGCCGAGAAGCGCCGTCACGGTGTCACCCAAAGAATAGCTGCCGCCGGAAGAGAGTTTTTTGAAAGCGTCGCCGCCCTCTAACTCATATTCCTTGCCGGAGATGGTAACGGAACTTGGCATATCCTTGTTTGGCATTGCCTTTTCATAAACGCCGGTTACCTTGTCGCTGTATGCCAAAACCAGATTTAAGTCCGGAAGATAATAAGCGATATCATAGCTTTGCAGCAAGGAGAGGGAGGAACTTTCACCGTTTCTCATGACGGTTGTGGTGTCGTCAAGCCCCCAGGAGGAACCAAAGCCGGAGGTGTGCACCGTAACGGGGCCTTCCAGGTTTCCTTTTTGACAGGTGATCGAGTCGATCTCGCTGCCGTTTCGTTTCACGCGCAGAATGTCGCCCATCTCCAGTGAGGATTTTACGGCGCCGAAGGTGGTTTGATTCTTTCCTTTATAAGTTGTGGTACTGTCGTCAATCGTAACCTGAGACAGCGTTTTGTTGCGGTATGCCATCACAGTGTTTTGCAGTACCGAGTAGACCACATAATCCTCGGCAGGACTGCCGGAAGAGTCGGTCGTAAAGGATAAAAGTTTGTTGCCGTTTTTGATGGCAGCCTCTCCTTTTTGCCCAAGCAGCGAGCGGTCAAAGCCGTCCTTGATTTTTAAGGTTCCGCTGCTGGTAAATACCTCGTCCGATGCAATGGAGGCATCGTCCTTGCTATCCGCAATCAAGGTGACATCATCCTGGATTTGTACATCAAATTCGGCGGCAAGCTGCGTGTTTTGTCCTTTGGTCTTTACCGAGAGGGTGTTATAAATCAGCTGTGCAACCTGGCCGCGGTTCATGACCTGGCCTGCGGAGATGTCCATGTTTTTCGTCATCTCAAGGTTATTGGCCATGCCGATCTGACCGTAAGGCCAGGAAACGCCGAAATCACTGTCGGTGTAGCCGAGGATGCGGAGCATAATGGTAACGCCCTCTTCAAAGAGGACGCCGTCGTCCGGACGGAAGGTCGCGTCCGGATAGCCGCTGATCAGTCCGTTGGTGACGCCGACCCGTACATAGGGAGCAGCCCAGTGCTGATAAGTGACGTCCGGAAAAGGAGAGATCGAAAGGTTTGACGCAACGCTGTTGCGGTAAGCGGAACTGGCAATGGCTGCCTTGGTAAACTCCGCACGGGTTACCGCATCGTCAAGACGCATGTTGCCGTCCGGGTCGCCCTGCATGATAGAAAGCTCGCTGAGCAGATCCAAAACGCCGCTTTGCACCTCATTTGCAAAAACCGGAGTCATGATGCTGCCAAGCAGAAAAAGACAAAGAAAAAGGGATAAAATGCGTTTCATAAAAGGGGAACACTCCGTTTCTTTTTATAGTTTCGTTATTCATGACGCAGGGCGTCAATCGGGTTCAGTTTTGCTGCGTTTTTCGCCGGCAGATAGCCAAACAGAACGCCGATGCCGACCGATACGCCGAATGCAATGGCAATGGCGCCGACCGAGGGCGTAGCGGTCAGCCCAAGCAGCTTGCCGGCGACGATAGCAACAACCGCGCCGACGATAATGCCCAAAATGCCGCCTACACCGCTGACGGTGCCGGCCTCAATGACAAACTGGGACATAATTGCGCCGCTTTTTGCACCCAGCGATTTTCGGATACCGATCTCGCGTGTACGCTCGGTAACCGATACCAGCATGATGTTCATAATGCCGATACCGCCGACCAAAAGGGAAATGCCGGCAATACAAACCAATAAGATTTTCATTTTATCCAGCATCTCGGTTGCCATATCCAAAACCTGTGTCAGGGTGGTTACGGTATAGTAGTCATCATCGCCGATTTTTTTCATCAGTTCGGATTCGATCAGGTCGGAGGCATCTTCAACCACGCTGTCCGAAACCGCGGTTAAGGTATAGTTACTGATATAACTGTTACGGGAGACGCGGGAGGCGGTGGTGTAGGGAATGTACACGGCATCGTCTGCGCCGCCGCTTTGCGAATCATCCTTCTCCTCCAGAATTCCCACTACGGTGTAGGGAATACCGTTTAGCTTAATACTGTTGCCGAGCGGAGAGGCGGTACCGAAAAGTTCCTTTTGAATGTAGGTGCCGATGACGCAAACCTTGGCGTTTTCCTTCATGTCCATATAGCTTAAAAACCGTCCGTTTGTCACATTCAGTTTTTTCATGGAGGCGTATTCCTCGCTCACGCCGGTTGCGCTGCTGGTGATGTCGTCACTGTCGCCGGGCAGCTTGATGATCGCCGGGGCGATCGAGACCGTGGGCGATACGCCGGACAGCAGCGACGGATTATCATCGCGCAGGGCGTAAATGTCGTCCTCATAGACGGTACGGCTGCCGCCGCGATCCTGCACATTTACGGTGATCGAGGTTGTACCGATTTCTTCAAACTGTTCGGTGATCATATTGCTCATACCGTTCATCAGACTAATCAGAATGATGACGGCGGCAACGCCCACGATGATACCCAGCATGGTGAGAAAGGAACGCATCTTGTCATACATAATGTTGGACAGAGCCAGCAGAAACGATTTTGTTAAACTCATAGGCCTGACTCCTCCTCACTGTCGCCGGCGTGTGCAACCGATGCAAATTTTGTGATATCGGCAACGCCGTCATAGATAATCCGACCGTCCTGGATACGGATAACGCGTTCTGCCTGTGCGGCAATGGTGTTATCGTGGGTAATTAAAACGATGGTGTTTCCCTCCCGGTGCAGCTTTTTTAAAAATCCGAGCACCTCTTTACCGGTCTTTGAGTCCAGGGCGCCGGTGGGTTCGTCTGCAAGGATAATGGAGGGATCGCCGGCAAGCGCCCGTGCAATGGAGACACGCTGCTGCTGTCCGCCGGAGAGCTGCGACGGCATATTTTTTGCCTTATCCCGAAGCCCGACCCGCTCTAAGGAAAACAGGGAGCGCTTTTCCTGTTCTTTTTCGCTGAGTCCTGCGTAGAGGAGCGGGAGTTCCACGTTTTGCTGTACGGTAAGCTTTGGAATCAGGTTGTACTGCTGAAAGATAAAGCCAAGCTTTTTGTTGCGGATTTCGGCCTGCTCGTCGTCGTTCATCTGGCTGACGTCTTTGCCGTCCAAAAAATATTGTCCGCGGCTCGGTACATCCAGGCAGCCGATGATGTTCATACAGGTGGATTTTCCGCTGCCGGACTGGCCGACAATGGCTAAAAATTCACCCTTTTGCACGCTCATGGAAATGCCGTCAATGGCGTGCACCTCAGAATCGCCCATTTGATAGATTTTATAGACGTCTTTAAATTCGATCAAAGGTGTCATCATCTGCCACCTCCGCCGCCGGGCGCACCGCCGCCCATGCCGCCACCGCCGCCGGGGCCGCCACCCATGCCGCCGCCACCGCCGGGGCTGCCGCCCATGTTACCGCCCATGCCGGGGAACATCATGGTGTTGTCGCTGCTGACAAGCTCTGCGTAGACAACGTCGCCCTCGTTTAAGCCGGACTTGACTTCGACAAAGCTTTCGTTTTGCAGACCCAGCGTAACGTTAACGGTTTTATAACCCTCCGGGGCGTTGTCGCCCTCTTCGGTCTTATCGCCTTTGACGTAGACGGTGTCGCCGCGGTTTACGGCGGTCGCCGGAATCACAATCACATTTTCCGCCTTTTCTACCGTGATGGTTGCGTCAATATTCATGCCGGGCAGAATGTTATCGTCAACATCCTGAAGCCGAACTTTAACCGGGTAGGTGGTAACGCCGTTTGTGCCGACGGTGCCGTTGACACTGACGTTTTCTACCGTGCCGGTATAGGTTTGGCCTTCGACCGCGTCTGCGGTGACCTCTACGGTCTGCCCTACGGTAATCTTTTTCACATCCAGTTCATCGAC
>CAVGTH010000071.1:0-9469 GCA_963632045.1 Roseburia faecis
GTTTATCTCATAACAAAATATTCTGGAATGTAACACATCTATTGTAAACCTACACGTGATAGTTGGAAAAGATGGCGATGTGCCTTGATTTTTTCTTAATAATATGTTAAAATAGTGGCAGTTGTTGTGTAAAAAGACAGCATAAGAACGACAAAATTATGAGGTGATTCTTCATGCAGAAACGCAAAAAGTCAGCGGCGGCACTGCTCGTTGTTGCCCTCCTGATGTTTGCACTTCCGGCACATGTGTTCGGATTGGAATTTTCCGATGTGCCGATTACTGCTTCGTATTATAAGGCAGTGGATAAGCTCAGTAACGTGGGCGTGATTCAGGGGCGCGGTGACGGCGCGTTTGCGCCGGGCGACAGTACTACCCGTGCGGAGTTTTGTGCCTTTTTGGCGCGCGCCAACGGATATAACGCAAACTATTATCAGCCAAAAGCACTTCCCTTTGCGGATGTTGACAGCAGCAGTTGGGCGGTTCCCTATATTTCCTTTTGTTATGAAAACGGCTATATCAACGGCTATGAGGACGGCACTTTCCGCCCCAATGACTATGTGACGGATGAACAGGCCGTAAAAATGGTGGTTTGCTCTTCCGGCGTGGGGGACGAAAACTTATCCTCTGTCGGCCCGAAGTGGTATTCCGGGTACTTAAACGTAGCGCAAAAATATGATCTGCTGGCCGGAACGCGCGTGCGCGTCAATAATTCTGCCAACCGTGCGTTTGTGGCACAGGTGGTTTATAATGCCATGCTGACCGGCAGCGGTGCGGAGGACGGATCGCAGGATACGGCACAGGATGCAGTGCTGATCGGCAATAAAAATACAATATCGACGGCAACATCGGTTCCCGCGCCGACACCGGTTCCCACACCGGAGCCGACACCGGTTCCCACACCGGAGCCGACACCGGTTCCCACACCGGAACCGACACCGATTCCGACACCGGAACCAACACCGATTCCTACGCCGGAGCCAACCCCGGAACCCACACCGGAACCCACACCGGAACCGACCCCGGCACCGGTGGTGAAAAACGGACAGCCGCTTGTCGTGCTGGATCCGGGACATAATTATAGTGTGACCGACACCGGTGCAACCGGCTGCGGCCTGCGTGAGCAGGATATTACCTATGCGATTGCGAGCAGGGTAAAGCCGCTTTTGGAGCAAAACGGGTTTACAGTGGTGATGACCAGAAATAACCTGACCGATAATGTCTCGACCGAGTCGGTCAGCGCAAGCCTGCATAGAAGGGCGGATATTGCCAATAATGCCAATGCGGATTTGTTCCTTTCCATTCACTGTAACGCCGGCGGCGGCAGCGGAACGGAGACCTATTATTTTGAGGATTCTTCGATCGGCAAGACCCTGGCAACCGTGATTCAGCGGAACGTTGTCAGTGAGGTCGGCCTCCAGAACCGCGGTGTCAAATCGGCAGGCTTTGCGGTTTTGCGTTACACCGGCATGGTGGCGGCGCTGCTTGAGACGGCATTTATCGATACCGAGGCGGACGCGGCACAGCTCGGCAGCATCAGCGGCCAGGAGGCGTATGCGCGCGGTATTGCAAAGGGAATTTGCGAATATTTCGGAAAAAGCTTTCAATAATTAAAGAATCAGATAATGTCCGCCGCCCTTGTGGGCGGGGACATTTTGTGTTAGTCGGATCGATGCCGGCGTATACAGGCTTTTACAGCCGGGGAGGTAAGTATGAAAAAACCTGAACTGCTGGCACCGGCCGGCAATCTGGAAAAATTAAAAAAAGCGTTTGTCTACGGGGCAGACGCGGTCTATATCGGCGGCGAGGAATTTTCTTTGCGCGTGGCGGCCGATAATTTTAGTATTAATGATATTTATGAGGGGGTCGAATTTGCACATAGCCGCGGCGGCAAGGTCTACCTGACGGCGAATGTGATTCCCCATAACCGGGACATTGATGACTATGCAAAGTACCTGATGGAGGTCAAGGACACCGGGATTGATGCAGTGATTTTATCGGATCTTGGGATGTTTGCTGTCACCAGAGAACTTGCGCCGGATCTGGATATTCATGTCAGCACACAGGCCAACAACGTCAATTACCGCAGTGCAACGCAGTGGTATGCCATGGGTGCAAAACGCGTGATTTTGGCGCGGGAGATGTCTCTTTCCGAAATCCGCGAAATCCGGGAGAGAACGCAGCCCGGTCTGGAGCTTGAGGCGTTTGTGCACGGGGCGATGTGCATTTCGTATTCCGGCCGCTGCCTGCTCAGCAATTACATGGCCGGCCGTGACAGCAACCAGGGTAACTGTGCGCACCCGTGCCGCTGGAAGTACTATTTAATGGAAGAAAACCGTCCCGGCGAATATATGCCGGTCTATGAAAACGAGCGCGGTACCTTTATTTACAATTCCAAGGATCTTTGTATGATTGAGCATATCCCGGAACTGATCGGAGCCGGGCTTACCAGCTTTAAGATTGAGGGGCGGGTCAAGTCGGAATTTTATGTGGCGACAGTCGTGGGGGCATACCGCCGCGCGATTGACGCATACTTTGCGGATCCTGCGCATTACCAAACCGACCCTTCCTGGATGGAAGAACTGAAAAAGGTCAGCCACCGCGGCTACACAACGGGATTTTATTTCGGCCGTCCCGGCGCCTCGGAGCAGCACTATGCCAGCAGCTCCTACATCCGGGAATACGATATGGTCGGTGTTGTGACCGATTATGACGAAAAGACCGGCATGGCGAAGATTGTGCAGAAAAATCGGTTCTTTGTCGGCGACACGGTGGAATTTTTGCGCCCGGTCGGAAAATTCTATACGCAAAAAATCGTGGAGATGACCGACGAGAACGGTGTTCCGCTGACTGTCGCCAACCGTCCGCAGAGCATTGTCTATGTCAAGACCGAGCAGCCGGTGGAAAAGGATACTTTCTTGCGTAAATTCCGCGGTGGAAACGTATAACGGGGACGCGTAATGGAATTGTAACCAAAAACTGCCTTTTATTTTAACTTGACATTGTCTATAAGTGATGATAAAATAGGATTTGTGAAAGTGTACATATACACTGCACGAAAATACGTGGTAAATGATTCAAACACATTATATTTATACAGGAGGAATGGAAGATGAAAAAAACAAAACGGCTTTTTGCGTCTGCGTTAGCGGCAATCATGGTCGCAACCTCGATGGTTGTTCCCGTGTTTGCGGATGACGCGGCAGGAGATACCAAAACAACGGCCGCAACATCGGAGGTATTTCCCGATGTGGCAAAGGATGCGGTTTACGTCACTTCGGTCGAGACGCTGAATCTGATGGGCATTATTAAAGGGTATGAGGACGGCACCTTTGGCCCTCTGCAAAACGTGACCCGTGCGGAATTTACCGCAATGCTGATGAGAACCTTAAATTACGGATCGCTCGGTTCGTCCAGCGCGGCGGCACTGCCTTTTACGGATGTCGATGACAATAACTCCGACATTAACTGGGCAATTCCGAACATTAATACGGCTTATGATATGGGCATTATCAACGGTTATGAGGACGGCACCTTCCGCCCGAATGACAACGTTGCTTATGAAGAGGCCATCAAGATGATCGTTTGCACCCTGGGTTACACCGATATTAGTGTGGACAGCACACCGTGGTACAGCTTATACCTTTCGCAGGCAAAGAAGCTGGGTATCACAGACGTTGCGGACGGACTGGGCAGCGCCGGAACCCCGGCCAGCCGTGCGTGCATCGCGCAGATGCTGTATGATTCCTTAGAGGCAGAGATCGTTGAGCAGGGCAACGTCACCAAAAAGACCATTCTGACGGATTATCTGGGTTATATCAAGAGCACCGGTGTGGTTTCTTCGGACGGCGTAACCAGCCTGAGCGAGCCGGATGCGGATTTGAGAGACGATGAGGTGCAGATCAACGGCCAGGAGCCGGATGGCAGCTACGCAACGTATACCTACAAGACCACCGACTCCAAGCTGAAGAATTATCTGGGCTATGAGATCGAATATTACTATAAGGACAACGGCGCATCGCTCAGAACCCTTGCGGTTTATGTACTGCGTCAGAATAACACGCTGACCCTGACCGCAGATATGATTGAAGAGGGCGCAAGCACGAACAATCAGATTCGTTATTATAAGAGTGATGCGGATAAGAATACGGTTTCCGTTTCGCTGGCATCCGATAACGTTGTAATTTACAACGGAAAGCTGTATGGCTTAAACGGGACAAACAGTGCATTTAGCCTTGATATGATCCCGAAGGTTGGTACGGTCACCCTGCTTGATTCCGATTCGGACGGCAAGTATGAGATCGTAAAGATTGAAAGTTACGAAATTTATTACGTTTCCAGTAAGGTTTCCGCTGAGTACTCCATCATTGATGATGTGACCCGCAGCGGCAATGATAAAAAGCTGGTTCTGGATGTCAACGACAACGCGATTGACACCAAGATTGTCAATGCCAGTGGCAGCGAAATCAATTACAGTGCGATTGCAACCGGCAACATTGTCTGCCTGGCAAAGAGCAATTCGGCCAACGGCGGCAAACAGGTGCAGACGGCAGTTGTTGTCAATGACAGCGTAACCGGAACGGTTACGGCGGTAGAGCCGGGTAAGTCCATGACGATCGCCGGCACCAAATACGAATATTCCAAGGCTGCACCGTGGATCAGCGGCGCCAATACCGATCTGACCGAGCCGCAGTTACAGGATTCCGGCACGTACTGCAAAGATATTAACGGCGACATCGTTGCATATAAAAAGAATGCCGTAACCGAGAATGTTTACTACGGTTACATCATGGGAATCGCGGATGCAAAAGGTGCGTTTGACGACGAAAAATCGGTTCGGATTCTGACGCAAAGCGGCAGTGAAATTGAGGCGGTTCTGCAAAAGAATGTACGCGTAGACAATAACGCTTGCACCGTTTCTGAAGCAATTGCAGCGTTGCAGAACGCAGCAGCAAATCAGAAAGAGGCTGATGCGGTTGGCGCTACGGTACATCAGACCATTAAGTATACCACCAAGACCTCCGGCGGCAAGACGGTTTTAGATAAGATCTATACCGCAACCGGTGCGGATAACGGCGCTGAGGTTGTTTCCAATGCGATTACCTATTACACGCCGTCTAACGGTCAGACTATGCGCTATGACAGCACTGCAAAGCAGCTGAAGGTGGGCAATGTCAGCGTTAACATCGGCAGCGCAACCATCTTTGTTGTGCCGAACAACCGCGGTGAGTATAAGAATTATAAAAAGGCAGGATTGTCTGCAACCTTTAAGAACGGTCAGAGTTATACGGTAGACCTCTTTGATGTCAGCAAGACCAATGCGGCAAAGGTTGTTGTATGCTACGGCGGAAATGCCAGCAGCGATGTTGACAGTCTGTCTGCGGTCAATGTTTTGTCACAGGATCCGGAGAGCAGAACCAATACGGATAACGGCGATACCATGAACTACCTGACCGGATACAAGGCTTCTTACAGCGGAGCAAAGGGAACCTTGAGTGCATGGCTCTCTGATGAGACAGAATATGTTCCGCAGCTTGGCGATATCTTCCGTGCCGGTACGGATCGGGATGGTTTTGCGGTTGCCAAGGAGGCGGATTTACTCTACCGTGTCGGCAGCAATAATCAGTTTGGTATCTTAAAGGGTGCTTCGAACTTCTATCAGGACGAATGTGCGATTATGCTGGGCAGCGTGATTGCAACCGATGATAATAGCATTTCGATTCTGCCGCAGCGCCTGGTAGAGGGTGACATCATTGACAGCACTTCCGAGGCAATGAACTTTACCTTCTCGCAGTTCAGCGGTGCACGCGTGCTGCAATATGATGATTCCGGCAGAGAACTGGTGATCAACGATGTGTCGGATGATTATGAGGGCGTTTTGAAGGGTCTGGCAGGTTATAATGAGGGCCTGTCGAATCCGGACAAAGTGCTCCTGTATATGCACAAGGGTTCTGTAAAACTCCTTTGCGTATTGGATAGCGAAGCATAACTTAGAATATGAAAGGGGCGTCGCGAATGCGGCGCCCCTTTTGCTTTGGAAATAAGTTGTCAGGATAGATCGGATACCACGTTTTTGATCCATTTCTTGCTGCGAAAACGAAGGACGGCGATAACCAGTTTCACGGCCTCCTCGGTATACATCATGGCATAGACATAAAACAGCGGAAGCTGAAGAACAAATCCGCCGAGCAAAACCATGGGTACGCCGATACACCAAACCGATCCGATATCGATCAGACAGGCTGTTCTGGTGTCGCCGCCGTTGCGGAACACCCCGACAATCAGCAAAAAGGTCATGGATTTTACATTCATCATGACCGCAATCAAAAATAAAAGGTGCATCGCCTGGCGGTATACGCTCTCTGAGATGTTGTACGGCATTAAAATGACGGGACGCAGCAAAATGGAGGCGGCGGACAGGACAAGCGCGGTACAAAAGGACAAAAACATCAGCTTTTTTGCATAAAGATAGGCCTGTTTATACTTTTGTGCGCCCACCGCTTTGCCGATAAAGACGCCGGCAGCGTTGCCGCCGCCGTGAAAAAATACCAGCATCAGGCGCTCAATGTTTTGTACAATGGTAATGACGACCATGGCGTCGCTGCTGATACGGGCAAAAACCCAGGTGTAGGCGGTGATGCCAAGCGCCCACGCCATCTCGTTGAAAATGACCGGCGTTGCGGTTTTTAAAAATTGCACTACCAGGTCTTTGCGAATCGAGAAAAGCTGCGAAAATCCGGCTGCCTGGATCATCTTTTTTCCGTAGACCGCCGAGAGCATCACGGCAAGCTCCGAAAATCTTGCAATGACGGTGGCGATTGCGGCACCGTTTACACCCATGGCGCGTACGCCAAAATGACCGAAAATCAGAATCCAGTTCAGTACGATGTTGACAAAAAGTCCGACAGTACGCACCAAAAACGGGAGCGCTGCGCGTTCGCTGCAACATACGCTCATATCAAAGGCGGTGGTAATCGCGGTTGCCAGATACCCGATGCAGACAATCCGAAGATAGGGGACGCCGGCACGCAAAACCTCCGGCGTTGCCCGAAAGGCGTGAAAGATCGGAACCGGAATAAAAAGCGCTGCCGCAACAAAAATCAGGGATAGCGCAAAGGCCAGCAAAATGTTGAGTCCCAGAACGCTCCGCATCTCTTTGATGTTCTGCTTTCCCCAAAACTGGGAGGCAAAAACGCCGGCGCCGCAGCTGATGCCGAACAGAAAAACGGTGTAGAGAAAGTAGACTTGGTTTCCGATGCCGACCGCGGCAATGGCGGTCTCGCCCAGTCTTCCGACCATAATGGTATCAACCAGGTTAACCAGAGAAGAGATAAGCTCCTTGAGCGCCATCGGAATCATCAGCAGAAAGAATCGCTTGTAAAATGATTTCATAGTTCCTCCTATGTAAAATTTGATGTGCAAAAAAATCAGCCTCGTCAAGCGAAAATCGCTGTCGGAGACAGATTTCATTGTGGTTGAAAATAAATAAAAGTTCCTTAGCCGAAATTTTGCCTTTTCAAACGGGCTTAGATTATGCCCTTTCGGCTAACGCGGCAATACGCCGGTATCGTCATCGAAGAAATCATAATAATATTCGCCGGTGTCAGGATCTTCTTGGAACAGATGATCCGATGAGGGCGCGGCAGTATTTTGAAAAACAAACCGAACGCCAATCATGATGAAAAGCGCGAGTACCATAACGGCAAGGGTGCCGAGCGCGCTGATCAGCAGCGGCGGAAGCCAGGTTTTCTTCTCGCATCCGCGAAGGAGCAGGAGAGAGAAAACAAACCCGGCGGCAAAGAGCAACAGCATACAATACGGTGCTGCGGTCAAAAGCAGAACGTTTCCCGTCAGCAGTGCCGCATGGCTGCGCAGCAGAGCGCCCAAAACTGCGGTATATATTAAAAGGAACAAGGTCAAAACAAAGCCCAGCGCGTTGCCTGTGATGCCCAGTACGCCAAGCCGCGGCCGGTTACACCATGCACCGAGCGATCCGAGAAGGCTCAGCAGGACGGAAACGGTCAGGCCGACACAGGCAAGGTAGATCGGCAATAGCGACAGATCCGGAGAAATGCCGGAAACATTTTGTAAAAGGTTTCCGAGATAGCCGACCCGGAAGAAGGACAGGCGCAAAATTCCACTTTGAAAGATGGTGGAATAATGGATCGCAAACCAGTCCGAAAACAGGAGTGCGACAGCCAAAATGCTGCATAGCGCAGAAAACACACATCGTACTCTGCGGGGCTGCCGTTTTTCTTTTACGGCTGACGGGTCATAAAATTGATAATCCGGTGTAGACGCCCTGTCGGTTTCGCTGCCGGACGCGTTCCCGGCGGCCGGGTTTTCCTGAGACGGAGTGACATGTTCTCCGCAGCGGCTGCAAAACCGGGCATTTTCGATAAGCTGTGCGCCGCATTTTCTGCAATACATAAAAATCGCCTCTTTTTTATTTTATCACAAGACTTAAGGCTGTCGTGTGCCTAGCTGAAAGCGGAAATCCGCCTCTCAAAATCGGAGTTCGGATTACTCTCTTTCGGCTAATCTTCAAAATCAAATTCATCCAGATGCTGCTGCTTAAACAGGTCATACACCGCGTCTAAAAGCGCCGGATCGTCCACCTGCTCTAAGCAGTCGTCCTCTTTGTCCATGTCGACATGAAAGACCACAACCTCCGTCACCTCTTCTTCGTCATCGTCAAAAGGGATGCAAACGGCGTAGTCCTTATCCTGATAACGAACCGTGTCCAGATGTTCAAAGGTGACGGTGGTTCCGTCCTCGTCAATCAGGTCAATCAAGTGCGGGTTTTCGGGTAATTGTGCCATGGTTCTTCCTCCTTATGGATCGTTTATATGTGGTTACTGTCAAGATAAGACTGCAAAAGGAATGCGGCAGAAATACTGTCCACGCTATCCTTGCGTTTTTGACCGCGGACATTGGTTTCGTTCATTAAAATATGGGCAGAAACCGTGGTCAGCCGCTCGTCCCAGAGCTTTACGGGAATGTCGAGCCGCTCCTCCAGCATTCCGGCAAAAATCTGCGTTTTTTCGCCGCGGGGGCCGATGCTGCCGTTCATATTTTTGGGAAACCCCAAAATAATCAGGCCAACGTCCTTTTCCTTGGCGAGGGCTGCGGCATAGTCCGCAACCTTGCGCATATTCTTTTCCTTGCACGGGGGCAAGGTGCCGGCGCCGAACCCCAACGGATCCGAGATGGCAAAGCCGGTTCGGCTGTCTCCATAGTCAATTCCAAGTATCCGCATGATGCTACCTCACTTTTTGCGGTCAAAAATAATCACTTTGCCTTATTGTATCATAGCCGCATAAAAATAGCAAGCCCCAGCCAAAGAAAGTTAGTGTCAAGTAAAAGTTGGCAAATTTTTCACTGAATTTTTGAACAACTTAAACAGATAGTATTGCAGCGTTTCCGTCACCGTTGACCGTTACTGCGATAAAATGCGTATCACAAACACACC
>CAVGTH010000072.1:0-9332 GCA_963632045.1 Roseburia faecis
TTTGTTTTGCCGGCGGCAAGTATCTGCAATTCAAACCGGCCGCCTGTATCGCAAGCTGCCGCCGCGGCGGCGCAAGCGCAACCTACGATCAGATCAACAAATATTTTGGGATTTTAAACATGCCGATCGTCTCCTCCAACTACTGGAACATGGTGCACGGCAACACGCCGGACGAGGTACGCCGCGACGAAGAGGGCATGCAGACCATGCGCCAGCTTGGGCGGAACATGGCGTGGATCTTAAAATGCATCGAGGCCGGAAAGGAAAGCGGCGTTGCCATGCCCAAAACCGAGGCAAAAATCAAAACCAACTATATCCGCTAACCGCCTTTTGAGCAATCGAGTAGGGCGAAATTAATCGCCCTCTCATACCACCGTACGTGCCGTTCGGCATACGGCGGTTCAATTCAAAATTAAATATGTGCTACATTTTGGTAGTAATCCGAAATACTGATTAAGCCTCGCTTAGTCAGTATTTCTTTTGAAATTGCTCTTTTTACAACTGATTTGGTTGCAACAAGCTGATAGTGGTCTCCCCAATTCGCAACTTTATGAGCTATCCACTTTTCAACTCCGAGTTTTAAGAGTCCCCATTCTCGTTTACTTGCAGTTTTCCACTGTTTCCAGATTATCACTCTTATCATCCTTCGGTACTATGACCTCTGCTGACTTCTCATAGTTCGTTGTTACTGCAGATTTCTCTGTCTATGAGACCTCACGGGATAAATCAATACTCTTTCCGCGTCTACCTGCCTGATTTACTCCCTTTCGGCTACCTTTCGGACTTCGTTGCTTTTGGTCAACTTATCCGCCAAATACGCCTTAGTATTAAGTTTCTGTCCGTAGGGCTACGATTTCGCTATTGCTTCTTCTCTCCCACACCTCACGATGTGAAACTTGCAAGTCACTTTAGCGTTCGTCGGTAACTACGCCTCGGTGGACTTTCACCACAGAGCATTGATATGCCCGTCATACCAAAAAAGTCCGACAGGAAACTCCTGCCGGACTTTTGTCATATCTGCTTTTCTTATTTTGCAGCTGCTTTCTTTCCCTTGACTGTGGAATCTCTCCAGAGCGCCCACAGCGGACCGGATACAAATACAGAAGAGTAAAAGCCAAACACAATACCGATAATAATCGGCAGCGAGAACGCCTGAATCGACGGTACACCCAGGATATAAACCATACCGATGGTCAGCAGGGTTGTCACTGTCGTATTGATCGAACGGGTCATTGTCTGCATAATACTGTTGTCTGCAATATCCCCGTAAGTCTCTTTTCTTGCGTGTCTGGTATTTTCACGGATTCTATCCATAATGACAATGGTGTTATTGATGGAATAACCGAGAACCGTCAAAACCGCAGCAATAAAGTTGGTGTCAACCGACCACTGCAGCAAGGAGTAAATACCCAAAAGAACCAGCACATCGTGTGCCAGAGCAAGCACTGCAACCACACCGGAGGTAAATTCAAACCGGAAGCTTACATAAAGCAGGATTGCAAGGCATGCAAGCAGCGACATCATAATCGCAGATCTTGCCAAATCGCGGCCGCTGGACGGCGAAACGATATCCTGGTTCTTCAGTACAACGCCGGCGGTCACAGTTGCCGCCTGATCCTCTGCGGCATTGTCTGCTGCCGCATCCTCAGGGCTATCCGCAGCTGCTGCATCCTGGTTCTCTGCGACGGTGCTGTCTGCATCCGTATTTTCTGCATTGTTCTCCTGTGCTGCCGTCTCGTTGTTGTTCTCTTCCACAACGGGCGTTCCGTACTTTTCTTCCAGTGCCTTGGTGATTGCGGCAACCTTATTCATAGAGAAGTCCGAGCGTTCTTCATCGGTCTCAAGGCTATTGTCAAAGCCAAACTTGATGACAACTTCATCCCCGGACTGCTGTACCGAGGACGGGCTTTGCGAATCACCCAGCGCCTTATCCACGATTTCCTGTACATCGGAAACGGTAAATGCCTCTGCAATCTCATAGGTTACTGCCATACCGCCTGCGAAGTCGGTATCTAAGTTAAATCCGCGGAAGATCAAGGATGCGATCGAAACCAAAACCAGGACAGCCGCAATGGATAAAAAGATTTTACGATTCTTTACAATACTAAACATTACGCCTTGCCCCCTTTCATAGACTCTACATCCGCTTTCTTGCTAATGCCGTAAAGCCAGAGGTTTTTCACATTCATACCAATCATCTGCTTGAGCAGGAACTTGGTAACAAAGATTGCGGAAAGCATAGATACGATAACACCGATGAACAAGGTAATACCAAATCCCTTAATGGTACCGGTACCCAATACCCACAAAATCACGGCTGAAATAATCGTAGTGATGTTGGAGTCAATAACGGCGGTCAGCGCACGGTTAAATCCGGCGTCAACGGCACTTCTTACCGTCTTGCCCAGGCGAAGTTCCTCCTTGACACGCTCAAAGATAACGACATTGGCATCAACTGCCATACCGATTGACAGGATGATACCTGCGATGCCCGGCAACGTTAAGTTAATGTGTGTATTTGCCAAAATGATAAACACAATTGCGATATAGGAAAGCAGTGCGATATCCGCGAGCAGTCCCTGCAGACGGTAAATCAAAAGCATAAACAGCATAACCAGAATCAATCCGATAATGCCGGCTCTCAGTGCGTTCGAGAGTGCCTCGTCACCGAGTGTTGCACTTACGGTACGAACCTCAACCTGCTCCAGCGAGAACGGCAGCTTACCGGATTTGATGTTTGCCGCAAGGCTTCTTGCCTCTTCTGCGGTAAATTCACCGGTAATCACACAGGTGTTGCTGTCGATACGCTCATTGACTCTCGGCATGGAAAGCGGCTGGTTATCCATCACAATTGCGATGTTCTGGCCAACCAATCTTCCGGTTGCTTCTGCAAACTTATCGCGGCCTTCATCGGTCAGTTCCAGGCTGATATAGTAAGAGTTTTTGCTCATACCCTTATCGGTCTGACCGAACTCTGCCGACGCATTCTTGACGTCGCTACCGCTCATGACAACATTGCCGCTCGGATCCTGGAACTCCAGCTGTGCGGTAGCACCCAGGGTCTCTACTGCCTCTTGTGCGTCCTGTACGTCCGGCAGCTCAACCCGAACCTTGTCGCTGCCCTGTCTGGTCAGCGTCGCCTCGGTATAGCCCTGGCTATCCAAACGGGTCCGCAGCATGCTCACCACGGTATCCATCTCATCATCGGTGGGTTCATCCGTCTGTGCCTTATACACAATCACGGTACCGCCTTTTAAATCAAGACCCTGGGTAATTCCGTCTTCATCGAGAATACCAGGGAAACGAACTTTGTCCGTAATGTCAAGACCGTAAAGGCCGACATAAAGAAGTGCTGCAATTACCAGAATAATTGCCGTAAATTTTACAAAACTTCTGGACACTTTTCTTCCTCCTTTGTTTAGGTACTTCCTTCCCTATTTTAATGATAATTCCACTTCCGGTCACTGGCCGGATTTATTATTTTACGGTTTTAAAGATCGGCTAACACTTCATCACAATGCCGTAATCCGGGAATCCTTCCATCCCGGCAATCTTAAAAAAGGCAAATGTCCCTCTTTTGCCGTCGCGCAGTGCAAACCACGCCGGCAGATACCCTGCCGCGCAAAACAAAATCGCCTTTTGCATCCGCTCCGCATAGTCCGTATGGATGGCCGACGCAGGGCGATAAGCCGCCCCCTTCTCCGGCTCGGCAGGAACGCTCATGGATGCGGTCCGGCTAATTACATTGGGTGTCAAAACCTCTTTCAAAGCGCGGCTTTCCGCTTTGCAGGCGGTATAGTTTAACAGGAGGGTACAAAGCAGAGATGAGACAATCAGCAGCGCCAACGTCATTGCAAGTCTGCCTGCGCAGCGTTTGTTTCTCATATTCTAACCCCCTGTCTCCCGGACTGCCTGTTTTGGCGCAACGCATGCCGCACATAACAACGCTTTATTATAACCTTATCATCGGTGCAAGTCAAGCGTTTCATGCAAAATGTTAAATAAATTTAAACACACCGACAGAAAGGTGCCAAAGTTTGTCAGGCAAGTTTGGTGTCGTTGATAAAGAGTTCAAAACCGGTACCCAGGAAATCCGCCGCCCGTTTACACATCGCCATTCGCGTTAAAAAGATTTCAAAATAATCCATCACAGAACAGATTTCGTTGTCAATCGCAAGTTCCAGCCGAATCACCTTGTCACTGCAAACCGCAATGTCTGACTGTGTCACGGCATAATTAACGCGATCATGGATATCGAACGCCGAGCGGTCACGGTTGCGCACCCGACTCCTGCGCACGTCCGATTTGTCGGCCAAAATCAAGGCGGCGGCCACCTGGTTGACCGGCGTTCCCGTCCCCTCGTCGTGGTTGCCGATGGCGGCAATCACCTTTGCGATTTCTCTGGGTTCCATTCCCATACGGGTCAGGATCCCAAACGCAATCACCGCACTACTCTGCGCGTGATCGATGCGGTTTACCACGTTGCCGATATCATGAATATAGCCCGCAATCCGTGCAAGTTCGGCCGTTCTTTTATCAAAATGCAACGCCGTCAGGATATCATGTGCCACCTTTGCCGCCCGCTGTGCATGCAGCAGAGAATGATTGGTAAGCCCTAAGGTTCCTAAGTATTTGTCGCCCATTTCCAGGTATGTTTTGATTTCCTTATTCTTTACGATGTCCTGAAACGTAACCGCCACCGCGTTTTGCGGCTCTGCTCCATGTTCTGTATCCATGCTGCACTCCTCCTATCCGTCTTTGCACGTCTCACGTATTACAGGCCGAGTTCCGCCTCAACCGCCTTGGCATAAAGGCTGCATTCCACCCGTTTTCTCTGTAATTTGCAGCTCATCTCGTGCGGCTCGTTAATGTCGCCGTTTAAGAGACAGGCATTTGCCATACATCCGCCGCTGCAATAAAATTTTGCAAAGCATTCACGGCACTTCGGTTTTGTGTATACATTACAGGATTCAAAGGTTTTCCGAAGTTCCATATTGATGGAATCATCCTCAATGGTGCCCATCTTATAAGCCTCATTTCCGACAAACTGATGACAGGGATAAACATCGCCGTTGGGTGCAACCGCTAGGTATTCACACCCTGCGCCGCAGCCGGACAGCCGTTTGATAACACAAGGCCCCTGATCCAAATCGATCATAAAATGGAAGAAATTAAATCCTCTGCCTTCCTTTTTTCGCGCAAGATATGCGTCAACCAATTTTTCGTACTCGGCATAGATTTTCGGCAGATCCTCCTCACGCAGGGCATAGGGCGCGTCCGGCTCGCTGACAACCGGCTCTACCGATGTCTGTTTAAATCCCAAGTCCGCCAGGTGCAGAACATCGTCTGCAAAGTCGAGATTATACCGGGTAAAGGTACCGCGCACATAGTAACGATCCTGATTTCGGCTCTCTGCGACACGAATCAGTTTCGGCACGATACTGTCATACGATCCGCTCCCGTCAATCCGGCAGCGCACACGGTCGTTGGTCTCTTTCCGTCCGTCCAGGCTCAGCACCACATTGGACATCTCCCGATTGATAAAATCGATATTCTCGTCATTGAGCAGCACGCCGTTTGTGGTAATGGTAAAACGAAAGTTCTTGTCATGGATTTTTTCCTGCTCTCTGGCGTACTGCACAACCTCTTTTACCACTTTAAAATTCATCAGCGGCTCACCGCCGAAGAAGTCAACCTCCAGGTTTCGTCTCCCCTTTGACTGTGCAATCAAAAAGTCCATTGCGCGTTTTCCGGTCTCAGCGCTCATGAGTTCGCGGCGCTTATGATAAGCGCCCTCATCGGCAAAGCAATAAGCACAGCGCAGATTACAGTCATGCGCCACATGGAGGCAGAGCGCCTTCACCGGCGAATTACGCTTCATATTTCCTGCAATATCGATATAGTCGTCTTTGGAAAACAACTGATCCTTTTGATAAAGTTCGCAAATGTCCTCCCACGCCTCTTTTAAATCCTTCTCCTCATATGTATCATGAAACGCATCGAGAACCCAGGAAAAATCAACGTCATCCGGCGTTTTTTCCGCCCGGTTCAATCCCTCGATGACGTCATAGCAAAGCTTGTCCAGCACATGAACGCAGCCGCTGTTGACGTCCAACGCGATGTACCGATCCTTCATATGAAATGTATGAACCATAGAAATCCTCTTTCTTTTTTCGTATTCCGCATAAAAAGCGGACGCCCGTAACAAGGGCGCCCGACTCTCGTTTTTTGTTTAAAGCCTACGCTCTCTCACACTTCTGGTTTGCCACGGTGCAAGAAGTCTTACAAGCGGACTGACAAGAAGTCTGGCATTCACCGCAGCCGCCCTTTGCAGCGCTCTTTTTTAAAGTTGCTTCATTTAAAGTTTTAATTCTCTTCATTCTGATACTCTCCTTTGCTTAGGCACCCGTGTGCCTATCAACGTTTTCTTTTCTTTTTTGTGCCGGCGTTCACGCCGAAAACACCGCCGATCGCACCGCAGCCGATGCCGATCAGCAAGGATAACAGCGTTGTACTCCGGAAGGAAAAGTCGCCAAAGACCAAAGATCCTGCCAGATACAAAAACGCCATGTAAATCACGCCGGCAAGCACGCCCTGCAACAGTCCCTGTTTTCCGGCATGGCTTGCGGCACGAAACCCGGCCAGAGCCACACAAAACCCGGTAAGAACCATCACCATCACGTCCGTCACGGACCTGGGCAGTGCAAAATAGGTTGCGGCCGCTGCCGCAATCAATAATAAAATGCCGGTCATCAAAAAGGCAAGCACCGTATTGACGCATAAAAATGCAATATCCGGCTGTACCCTTTCCGCTGATGCTTCCTTTGCCATTGTTTCTCCCTCCATTTCTTCACAGTACAATATATGGAAAGAAACGGAAGTTTATGACAAGGTCAAAGATTACTCTGCTGCGTTTTCTGCTTCTGCCTCATCGGGGAGCGGTGCAACATCGTCTTCCTTGCTGCCCTTGCCGGTTCCCTCTTTAATCAGGCGGCTGATCGCACTGCGTTCAATCGAAATATAGGACTTGGTGGTACCGACGCCGGACTCCAGAATAAAGATGTCGTCTTTAATTCTGGCGATTTTGCCGTGAATACCGCCGATCGACGCTACCTCATCGCCGACACGCAGCGCAGCGATCATCTCCCGCAGTTTTTTCTCCTTCTTTTTCTGCGGGCGAATCAGCATAAAATAAAATACCGCCAGCAAAAGTACCATCATTAAAATCGGAGAAATGTTTGCCATCATCTGTTCGTTCATAAATATCCCTCCTCGCACATAAATTTCATTTTCCAGTCGTACTCTATGATTATATCCTCTATCCCCATATTTTGCAAGTATTTTTTTCATCTTTTATCAAATTGTAGGAATTTTTTTAAAAAGCGGCGGCGATTTCGTGCATTCTTCCATTGACGGTCGAGTTGTTCAGTGCTAAAATAATTAAGAACCTTAACGAAATATTTGTTTTGAGGAGGCCGCATTATGGATTACAGTTTCGCGGATAAATTTTATACCATCGGAGATCGGCTGCATCGGCTGATGACACAGCATGTCCATCTCATGGCAATCAGCAAGCCGGAATTTTTTGCAATGCAGACCATCGCAATCTTAAAGGAAAAAAAGCAGAAGATTAACACCGCCGGGCTGAGCGAGGCCTTGGGCGTCAGCAAATCCGCCATCTCACAAACGATGAACAACATCGAAGAAAAGGGATATATCACCCGTACCATCGACTGTGAGGATCGGCGTCAGCCAATCATTTCTCTCACCGAGGCCGGCAACGAGGCGCTGATGCGTGGCAGAGAGAGTATTTACCGAAACTGCATGGTCTGTCTTGACCGTTTCGGAAAGGAAAAAACAGAAAAGTTTTTGGAGCTTTTAGAGGAACTGACTACCATCTGCGAAGAGCAGCAAAAGCAGATGCTCAAATAGTTTTTATTTTTTCTTAATGAAATTTTAATATTCCCATGCTAAAATTGCACAGAGAATATCAGGCAAGATACTACATAAGGAATAGGAGACAGGAACATGAACAAACTCAAACAAATTCTATCTGCCTTTTGGCGCACCGTAAAAAAGTGGTCCGTCACCGTTTTCACCCCGGTTCTGAAGTTTATGAAACGACATAAGATTCTGTCCGGGCTTCTTCTGTTGATTCTTATCATCGCTCTGGTTCTGCTCATTCAGGGCGGCAAAAAGAAAAATGCGGATCGCGCAAACTTTAATGAAGTGACCGCCACAAGACAGGATATCTCCTCCACCGTGACCGGCAGTGCCGTGGTCGAACCCAATGCGGAATATTCCATCGTTCCCCTCGTCACCGGCGAGATTTTGGACGCCCCGTTTGAAGAGGGCGATATCGTGGAAAAGGGACAGACCATGTACAATATCGATTCCAGTACGGTACAGACCTCCCTGTCCAGCGCAAACCTCGCCATTCAAAAGGCGCAGCAAAACTACAACGATGCGCTGAGCTCCCACAACAGCCAGACGCTGAAAATTTCAAAAGAAAGCGCAGATGTTTCGCTGCAAAAAGCGCAGCAGAGTTATCAGGATATTTTAGATAATTTTAATGACCTATACATTCGTTCTTCCATTGCCGGACGGGTCAGTGCGGTCTATGTAAAGAACGGTGACACCGTCAATGTCGGCACGAAAATTGCGGATGTTGTCAACGATTCTTATATGGAGATCCGGATTCCCTTTAACGAAGCGGACGCATCCTCCATCACGCCCGGCATGGACGCCTCCCTTACGCTGGTCGGCACCGGAACGCAGCTTGGCGGTACGGTTACCGCCGTCAGCAACGCCGGAGAGTCGACAAACGGATATATGCGGATTCGCTACGTCACCATTCAGGCGGCAAACCCCGGTGCGCTATCCTCCGGTGACAGCGCGACCGCAATGATCAACGGCATGGCCTGCAACGATGTCGGCACCTTCTCGCCGATCGATTCCGTCAGCATTACCGCAAAGGTAGGCGGCACCATCTCCTCGGTAGATATTGACGCCGGCGATCAGGTTCTGGAAAGCAGCATCGTTGCCGTGATCGAATCCGATAATTTGGATTCGCAGCTCAGCACGGCGCAGCTCTCCGTCCGCGAGGCACAGCTTTCGCAAGAGCGGGCAAGGCTGCAGCAGATTGATGACAGCAGCGCCTCTACCGTGCTCAACGCAAAGCTTTCTTTGGATGACGCCGTGCTTGCCCGCGATAAGGTGCTCACTCAATTAGAAGATTACACCATTACCGCCCCCATTGCCGGAACGGTTGTCACAAAGAACAAAAAGACCGGCGAAAAAATTGAAATGGGAACATCGAGCAGCGATTCAAA